>JBDRGX010000146.1:0-21468 GCA_043817485.1 bacterium | reverse complement strand
TAATAAGGCGGCAAGGAGAAGGCGACGAAAATGTATGAAATAATACATTGGAGGAGCCAACGACAAAGCCAACACAATTAGCATTTAAATGAGACTTGGTATAATATATAAAAATTAGGAGAAAATTTATGCTTATTATTGCAGAAAGAATCAATACAAGTAGAAAAAATATTTATAGTGCAGTAGATAAAAAAAATACAAAATTTATTCAACAAGAGGTAATAAATCAAGTAAATGCTGGTGCTTCTATGATAGATGTTAATGCTGGAAATAATGTGAACACTGAAATAGATGATTTGAAATGGTTAATTGAAATTGTAAATAAAGAAACTTCTGTTCCTATTTGTTTAGATAGTCCTAACTCAAAAGCAATTAAAGAAATTTTACCTATAAGTAAAAATATTGGTTTAATTAATTCCATTACTGGAGACCAAAAAAAAATGGAAGAAATACTTCCTTTAATTAAAGAATATAATTTATCTGTAGTTGGATTATGTATGGGAGAGGAAAGTATTCCAGAAGATGTATCTGGAAGACTTGATGCTGCTCAAAAAATAATTAAATATGCTCAAGAATTAAAAATTCCTTTAGAAAAAATTTATTTAGATCCTTTAGTTTATCCAATTAGCACAAACACTTCTTATGGATTAATTATCATTGAAACTTTAAACGAAATAAAAAAACAATTTCCAGAAGTTAAAACTATAACTGGGTTAAGTAATATTTCTTATGGTTTACCTATGAGAAAATTGATTAATAGAACATTTCTTACAATGGCTCTTATGACAGGATTAGATGCTGCAATAATAGATCCATTAGATCAAAATGTAATGATAATATTAAAATCTAGTTTGGCTTTATTAAATAAAGATGAATATTGTTTAAATTATATAAATTTTTGTAGAGAACAAATACAGATATAATAGAATTTTTGATTTTGGAGTGAGAATAGAATAACAATTTTAGATTTTAGATTGAAAAATTTAAATTCTTCAAGACTCCTAATGTCCCCCGCTGGCGGGGGTGTCCGTCAGGACGGGGGTGGACTTTTATCTTCTCAATTCAAAATTTCATATTCTTTTACTTTTGAATATGATTTGGTGTAAATAAATTTCTTTTAAAATTTGTAATATAAAATATGGGAGATTAAAAAAATGGAATTAAAACATTTATACGAATTAGCAATTAATTTTGGAATAGAAGCAGATCCTCGTGACAAAGAAATAGTATTAAAAAATTTAGAAGAAATAAAAAAAGAATACAATTTATTGTCTGATGAGAAAAAAAATGAATTTGATAAAGAAAAATTAGTTAATCCTTATGCAGATACTCGCATTCTTTATGGAGAAAATACATTAGATATAAAAAATGTTTTAATTGGAATAGATATAGATGGATCTGAAATTTTATTAGCAGATAATTTGAAAAAAAATGAAAAAAAAATAGATTTAGTTATTTCTCATCATCCTCAAGGATCTGCTTATGCCTCTTTTTATGAAGTAATGAATATTCATACAGATATGTTAAATAAATATGGAGTTCCAATTAATGTAGCAGAAGGAATTTTAAAAGAACGAATAAATGAAGTAAGTCGGAGAGTAATGCCAGTTAATCATCAACGAACTGTTGATATGGCAAAACTTTTAGATATTCCTTTTATGTGTATTCATACTCCAGCTGATAATCATGTAGCATCTTATCTTCAAAAACATTTAGAAGAAAAAAATCCTTTTTATGTGAAAGATGTTGTAAAAATTTTAAAAGAAATTTTAGAATATAAACAAGCATCTATAGAAAAAGCTGGTCCTACTATTATTGTAGGAAATGAAAAAAATAGAACGGGTGGTATTTTTGTAGATATGACAGGTGGAACAGAAGGTTCTAAAGAAGCTTTTGAAAAATTAGTTTGTGCTGGAAAAGTAGGAACTGTAGTAGGAATGCATTTTAGCGAAGAACATAAAAAAGAAGCAGAAAAAAATTATGTTAATTTAATTATTGCAGGACATATGGCAAGTGATAATTTAGGATTAAATTTATTATTCGATAAAATAATGAAAAAAGAAAAAATAAATATAATTTCTTGTTCTGGATTTAGACGATTTGAAAGATAAAATTACAAATGAAAAACAGGAAAACAACAAACAAGTTTTTCTATAACAGTATAATTTCAAAAGTAAAAAAAAATGAGCAATAAATCCACTGCAATTTAAAATAATAAAAATTCCAATAGATAATTAAGCACTTATTAATTCACAATTTTTATTCTCAAATAATTATATAAATTTTAAATATAAAATACCCAAAAATTACAATTGATATTTTTATAAACAAATAATTTTTGTAAAAATGGGGATTTTTGTACTACACAACTATTAAAACACAGGTTTTTATCCTAAATTCCCACATTTAATTATAACTATCAGATTGTGTCGCAATTCTGAATTTGGACATCAACACCACAATATATTGTGGTGTTGCATAAAATCACTACTTTATATTGTATGGCAATTATCGTAAAATTGAATTGCGACACAGTCTGTATGCTCAAAAGGTAAGAAAAACATGGTTTTTTTTCATTTTGTGTCTCCCGCTGGTAGGGGTGTTCGGAGGATAGGGGTGGAAATGAAATCTAATAATATAAATCCTAAATTCCCCTAAGTATAACTATACTTCCTAAAAGGTAAAAAAACATATATTTTCAATTGGTTCCCGACTTATAGTTATAGAAATTCGAAAATTTAGGTTATATGTCAAATTGCATTCAAAATGATAATAAGACGGATAAGAAAAAGGCAACAAAAATATATTCATTGAAGGAACTGTTTAGACGAAACCAACACAATTAGTGTTTAAATGCGACTTGGTATCACATTAACATTGTCTAAAAAGGTATTCACCCTATATTTTATTTATTTTTTTGACAAATCATATCACTCAATTTTATAAATATAACTTGTTATAAATTAAAAGAGGTATATTTTGAATCATATTCCAGAAGAAATAATAAATCAAATTCGTGAAAATGTAAATATTGTAGAAATCATTTCTTCTTATATTCCCTTAAAAAAATCTGGTAGAGATTTTAAAGCCCCTTGTCCTTTTCATTCTGAAAAAACCCCTTCTTTTTTTGTTAATCCACTAAAAGGAATTTTTCATTGTTTTGGATGTGGAGTAGGTGGAAATGCTATTAATTTTATTATGCTTTATAATAAAATTAATTTTCCAGAAGCTATAGAATTATTAGCAGAAAGATTAAATATTAAAATTTCAAAAATAGATTCTAAACAAGAAGAAAAAAATAAAGAAAAAGAAGAAATTTTTGAAATTAATAAATATGCAAAAGAATTTTATAAAAAATGTTTAAATGATACTATTATTGGGAAAAAAGCTTATGAATATATAAATTCTCGTAATCTAAAAAAAGAAGTGATTGAAAAATTTGAATTAGGATATGCTTCAAACATATCCATATTTAAAAAAGCACAAACAGATGGTTATTCTATAAATATTTTAAATAAGTCTGGACTTATTGTTTTTCGTGATACAGAACAAAAATTTTTTTATGATCGTTTTTGCAATAGAATCATTTTTCCTTTACATAATTTATCTGGAAAAATTTGTGGTTTTGGAGGCAGAATATTAGATAAAAGTTTGCCTAAATATCTTAATTCTCCAGAAACTATTTGTTATAGCAAAAGTCATTATCTTTATGGATTATATTTTGCTAAAGAAGAAATTTGTAAGCAAAAATGTTTAATTATTGTAGAAGGATATATGGATTTATTAAGATTATATCAAGTAGGTATTCTTAATGCAGTTGCTATATCAGGAACATCTTTAACAGAAGGACATATAAAGCTTATTAAAAGATTTACTGATAAAATAATTATTATTTATGACGGAGATGAAGCAGGTAAATCTGCTACTTTTAGAGGATTAGATCTTTTAATAAGTAAAAATATGGAAACAAAAATAGTTGTTTTACCTCAAAATACAGATCCAGATAATTTTATTGAAAAAAATGGAAAAGAAGAATTTTTAAAATTAATAGAAAATGCTTATTCAATATTTGATTATAAATTAAAAATTGCAACCTTAAATAACGATATTTTTTCTTCTGAAGGTAAAATAAAAATAGTAAAAGAAATTCTTCCATTTATATTGCAAATAGTTAATGAAATTGAAAAAGCAGAATATATTAAAAAAATTGCTTTTTTATTAAAAATTACAGAAAATATTATAATAAAGGAAATAGAAAGATTTCAAAAAAAAGGAAACCCTACAAAAATACTTTTAGAAAATAAAACTGATGAAATTACTACACGAATAGGAAAAAGTTTAATAAGGTTTATGTTAGAAGATAATGAAATAATTAAAAAAGTGAAAAATGAAATTGATATTTTATATTTTAAACAAGAAAAAATAAAAAAAATAATAGAAATTTTATTTTCTTTAAATGAAAAAGGAATCGTTATTACGACTTCTAATATTATGAATTATATCCAAGAAAAAGAATTAGTTAATGATATTTCAAAAATTATAATAGAAACAGATCAAGACGAAAAAACGGAAATTTTTTATAATGATTATTTAAAAAAAATAAAAAATGATTTATTAAAACAAAAAATAAATGAAATAAAAGAAAAAAATAATAAATTGATAACTAATTTATTACAAGAATATAAAGAATATAATAATAAAATAAAAACTTCAAATCAATAAAAAGCAAAAATTATTGTTTTCTACCGATATTATGTTCCTAATCTGAATTCCCGAATTTCTATAACTGTAAGTTTGAAATTAATTAAAAATAAAGAAATTTAGTCCTTTTCATAATTCTAATTAAATTATAACCATAAAAAAGAGAAATTCATGTTTTTTTTATTTTTCAGGGAACATAATTATCCTAAAAGCAAGGATTTAGGATATTAACATTAATCAATTGGGTATTTATTACAAAGGATTGGTTAATTGCTAAAGAAAATCAGAGATGATGAATTATATCGAACATTTTTTTCAAGGTTAACGATTTATTGAATTTTTTGAATCTGTGCAATTAGAAATTACCACAAAAGCATGAATTATTTATATTTGTCATGACAAATATAATGTCACCTTCTATAATAATGCCACCCTTTCAAGGTTGAACAGTAAATTATTTGATAATTGCTATAATAATGTCAGCCCTTCAGGCTTTAATAGTGAAAATCACCACAATCTTTTTCTTGATTTAAATACATTTTCTTACCTCTATCACTATGGAATTTTCTTGCGACTTTACTATGGAATTTATTATACCATTGAGTGGTGTAAAAAATGACAAAATCTAAAATCATCGTGGGTCATCAACCATTCTAACCCCGAAGGGGTGGTATTATTGTAGCAAATAGATAATTACATTAAATTCTAACCCTGAAAGGGTGACATTATTTATGAAAAATTTTAGATTTTAGAATTTGCTGACATGGTTATAATATGTGCGGGAAATTAGGTTATTATATATTTCTTTGAATTTGTATCATTATTTTTTTTAATACTTCATTTTTTATTTCTTCTGCTTTTTTATCAATTTCTTCAATTTGTTTTTTTATTTTTTCATTAAAAACAATATCTTTAATTCCTTTTAAATTTATTTCAACATTTAACAATGCTGATTTCAAAGATGCTTCTGCTAATAAAATACTTACTCCTACATCACTTATTAAATTTTTATTACCAATATTCACAATTTGTTTATTTAATTCTATCAATTTAAAACAAATATTTGTTATTTTCAAAGGAACTTCTATTGCTTTTTTTAAAGCATTTTGAATAGCATCAGATCTTATTTGTTTTTCTTGTATTAATGTTTTAGGTAATTGATAAGCATTTGAAACTTCTTTATAAACTTCTGTATCTTTATCTATTAATTCTTCACTTTCTTTTTTAATTTGTTCTGATACAAATAAAATTTCTTTTATTTGTGATTCGACATTTTGATATTTTTCCTTTCCAAGAGTAAAATTTGCTACCATACTAACAAGTCCTGCACAAAGAGCAGAAACTAATGCAGCAACACTACCTCCTCCTGGAATAGAAGAATTAGAAGAAAGATCATCAAGATATTTTTTAATAGATTGATTTAGATACATAATTAAAATAATCCGATAATATTATCATTTTCATCTAAATCTACTTTTGTTCCACAAGGAATAGATGGTAAGCCCGGCATAGTTTTCATTTCCCCACAAAGAGGATATAAAAAACCAGCTCCTATGGATGCTTTAATATCTTGAATAGGCAGTATAAAATTTTGAGGTCTTCCTTTCAAAAGAGGATCATGAGAAATAGAAAGGTGAGTTTTTGCCATACAAATAGGTAAATTATCATAACCTAATTTAGTATATATTTTTATTTTTTGTAAAGCCAATGAAGAATATTTTACTTTTTGAGCTCCATAAATTTCTTTAGCAATTTTCTCAATTTTTTCTTTAATAGAAATATTTAATGGATATAAAAATTTAAAGTTGTTTGGTTTATTAACTGCTTTCATAACTGCTTTGGCTAATTCAATACCTCCTTCTCCACCTTTTTCCCAAACTTCGCTTTCTGCTACTTCATCAGCACCAATATTTAAAGCTATTTTTTTAATTAAATCAATTTCTGCTTGAGTATCAGTAGAAAATTTATTAATTGCAACTACAATAGGAATTCCAAAAAGTTTTAAATTTTCTATATGTTTTTCTAAATTACAAGATCCTTTTTTGATAGCATCTAAATTTTCTTTAATCAAATTTTCATCTAATGATTTTCCCGGAATTATTCTAAAACCTCCACTGTGCATTTTTAAAGCTCGTACAGTACAAACAATTACTACTACATTAGGAACAAGTCCACTATATCGATTTTTTATGTCAAAGAATTTTTCTGTACCACAATCAGCACCAAATCCACTTTCTGTAACTACACAATCAGCTAATTTTAAAGCAATTTTATCTGCTATTATTGAACTATTTCCATGAGCAATATTAGCAAAAGGACCAGCATGAATAAAACAAGGAGTATGTTCTGTTGTTTGCATAAGATTTGGCTTAATAGCATCTTTTAAAAGCACTGCCATAGCACCAGCTACTTTTAAATCTTCTGCTGTAACTGGATTATCATCATAATCAGTAGCTACTACAATTCTTCCTAATCTTTTTCTTAAATCTTTTAAGTCAGTTGATAAAGCTAAAATAGCCATTATTTCTGATGCGGGAGTAATGTCAAAACCAGTTTCTCTTGGTGTTCCATTATCTCCTCCACCTAATCCAATTAAAATATGTCTCAATGTTCTATCATTTAAATCAATAACTCTTTTCCAATTTATTTTGAGAGGATCAATATTAAGTTTATTTTTTTTTAAAATAGAATTATCTAAATAAGCAGCACATAGGTTATGAGCAATACTAACTGCATGCATATCTCCTGTCAAATGAAGGTTAAAATCTTCCATTGGAATTACTTGAGAATAACCACCTCCTGCTGCTCCACCTTTAATTCCAAATACTGGACCTAATGAAGGTTGACGAATACAAGCAATAGTTTTTTTCGAAATTTTATTTAATCCTAAAGATAAACCAATAGTAGTAAGTGTTTTACCTTCTCCTAAAGGAGTAGGAGTAATAGCTGTAACATTTATATAAATTCCATTAGGTTTATCAATTATTTTTTCTAAAATATTTAATGATATTTTGGCTTTGTTTTTTCCATATAATTCCAAATATTCTTCTTCTATTCCTATAGATTTTGCTATTTCAGTAATTGGCTTTAATTTTGTTTGTTGAGATATTTTAATATCAGATAACATATTTTTCCCCTTAATTTGTTAGATAATAATATGTTGTATTGTTATTTTTTTTCTTCTTTTAAATATTAAGCAGGTGTTTTATCACTTACTTTTATTTTAGATGCATCGCCCCATAAATCTTCTAATCTATAAAATTCTCTTATTTCTGGATGAAATATATGGATTACAACATCAAAAGAATCTACTACAAGCCATTTACTATTTTCCTGTCCACTTACATAAAAAGCCATTTCATTTATTTTTTTTTAATGTTTCTTGAACAGTACTTACAAGTGTTCGAAGATGAGGAATAGAATGTCCATTACAAATAATAAAAAAATCAGTAAAAGTAGAAAGAGATGTTAAATCTAAAATAATAATATCAGAAGCTTTTTTATTTAACATTTCTTTGTAAATTAATATTGCTTTTTGTTTAGAAGTTATTTCTATATTTTTCATATTTAAATTTTTCCAGTTTAAACAGAAATTTTTCCAGTTATTTCTTTACTTTTTTCTTTTATTTTTGTAGTAATTTCTTCTATTTTACCTTTTAAATTACTAATTTCGTCTTTTATTTCTTCTCCTAATTCATCAGCTTTTTCTTTAGTTACTCCATAAATATTTTCAAGATTTTCTTTGGCTTTAAGTAAATCTTCTTTTATTTTTTCTCTTGTTTCTTTTCCAGAACAAGGGGTAAAAAGAATACCAAGTGCAGCACCAATTGTCCCACCAATTAAAAAAGAGATAAGATTATTTGTTGCATTATTATTTTTTGCCATTTTTAAAACTCCTTTTTTTAAAAAAATATTAAAATTTTGTACTTTGTTCATTATTTAGATTTTTTTTTAAATAAATTACTCATTTTTGCAATAAAATTTCCTATTTTTAAAATAGGTCCTAAAGTTTTCATAATATTAACAACATTATTTATTATTCCACTTACTATAGAAATACTTGCTTTTTTTTCAATATTAGAAGTAATAATTTTTATTTCATCTAATAGTTCATTTATTTTTTTAATACAAGGTTTTATTTCGTCTAATAATTCTTCAATTTTTACAAAAATTTTTCTAAGATGATAAGTAGCTAAAATAATACTTACAATTAACCAGCCCAAAAGTCCAAAAAAAATAATAAGTAAAGTAGTTAACAATATATTATTCATAATTTTTCTCTCCTTTTCATTTATTTTTTAATAATTAATTTTTGTCAAGACATATTGTAATTTTTTCTAAATCTATAAACTTTTCTATATTATAAATTTTTGCTTTTTCTATAATTTTAGAACATAAACCATTTAAAACTTTTCCAGGACCAATTTCAATAAAAGTATTTATATTTTGATTTTCAATATAATTAATAGATTTTACCCATTCTACAGGACTAAAAATTTGTAAAGAAAGAAGTTTTTTTATTTCATCTGGATTTTTTGTAGCAATTCCAGTAACATTAGAAACAATAGGTATTTGTACTGGGAAAAAATTAATTGCATTTAATACCAGTGCTAATTTTTCTCCTGCTTCTTTCATTAAAGATGAATGAAATGCTCCGTTTACCTTAAGTAAAATACATTTACCTCCTTTATTTTTGCATTGTTCCATTGTTTTTAAAACTGCTTTTTCTTCTCCAGAAATAACTATTTGTAATGGTGTATTAAAATTAACTGGTTCTACTATTCCTAAAGATTTTTCTTGTTGACAACATTCTTCAACTATTTTTCTTTCTAACCCAATAATTGCTGCCATTTTACCAGGATTTTTTTGGGCAATATCATTCATAATTTCTGCTCTTTTTTGTACCAACATAAGTCCAGTTTCAAAATCTAAAGTTTTACTTGCTACTAAAGCAGCATATTCTCCTAAACTATGTCCAGCCAAAAAATGAACCATTTCTAAATTTTGAAATTTTTCTTGAAAAACTTCAAAATAAGCAATAGTTGTAGTAAACATGGCTACTTGAGTAAAAAGAGTTTCATTTAGTTTTTTATCTATATCTTCAAAACATAATTTAGCAATATCTTGTCCAAGTATTTTACTTGCTTTATCATAAATTTCTTTTGCTTTTTCACTATGTTCATAAAAATCTTTTCCCATGCCAACATATTGAGATCCTTGTCCAGGGAATAAAAGCCCTATTTTTTGTTGATCAGACACTTCAACCTCCTCTGATATAAAATGTTTTAATTTTTTTCAAAAATCATATTTGCATGAAATGAACTTCTTACAAAAGGCCCAGACATTACATAAAAAAATCCCATTTCTTGAGCAATTTTTTTATAATATTCAAATTTTTCTGGATGAATATATTCTTCTACTTTTAAATGGTTTTTCGACGGAGATAAGTATTGTCCAATAGTTAAAATATCACACCCTGCTTTTATAAGATCTTCCATTATTTGAATTACTTCATTTTCTTTTTCTCCTAATCCAAGCATAATACCAGATTTAGTATAAAGAAAAGAATTTTCTTGTTTAATCATTTCTAATAATTTAAGAGATCTTTCATAATTAGCTTTTGGTCTTACTTTTTCATATAAAGAAGGCACAGTTTCTATATTATGAGCAAAAACATCTGGTTTTGCTTTTATCACAATTTTTATGCTTTCTTTTTTTCCTTCAAAATCTGGTGTTAATACTTCTATTTTTACTTCTGGAATAAGTGTTCTTATTTCTTTTATTACTAAAGCAAAATGTTCTGCTCCACCATCTATAAGATCATCTCTTGTAACAGAAGTAATTACAGCATATTTTAAATTTAATTCTTTAATAAGTTGAGCTACTTTTAATGGCTCTGTTGAATCTGGTTTTTGAAGAATTCCAGTTTCAATAGCACAAAATCTACAATTTCTTGTACAAATATTGCCTAAAATAAGCACTGTAAGAATAGACTTACTAAAGCATTCTCCCATATTAGGACATTTAGCAGAAGTACAAACTGTAAAAAGATTGTATTTATTTAATATCGAAATAGTTTTTTGTTGTTCTTGATAATTTGGTAATTTTTTCCGAAGCCAAGATGGAAATGGTTTATTCATTATATAATCCAAGTTCTTTAATTTTATTAAATACTTGTTTTTTAGCGTTTTTTAAAGTATCAAAAATCATGCATCCAGATGCTTGAAAATGACCGCCTCCATTGAAAAATTTAGCAATTTTACTTACATCTATATTTTCATTTGATCTAAAAGTAATTTTTACTTTATCTTTTTGCCATTCTTTAAAAAATATTACCATTTCTATGTTTTTAATACTTCGAGGAATTTCAATAATTCCTTCTGTATCTTCTAAACTATAATTTTTACATATTTCATAAGGCAAAACTATCCATGCTATTTTTCCAGATTTATCTACTTTAAGACTTACTAATGCTTTACTTAATAATTTAAGGCTTAATAAAGATTTATCATAATATGCTTTTTTGTATATATCATATGGATCAATTTCATATTTCATTAATTCAATTGCTATTTTATGAGTTAATAAAGAAGTATTATTGTATTTAAAAGAACCCGTATCTGTCATAATTGCTGTATATAAACAAATAGATATTTCTTTATCTAATAATGATTTATCTGCCATTTCAATAATTTTATATATTTGTTCACCACAAGAACTTGATTTTCCATCAACATAATTTATATTTCCAAAATTATTATTAGTAATATGATGATCAATATTTATTATATACTTTGTTTTTTTACAAATTTCTTTTATTTTTCCTGCTCTATCAAAATCTCCACAATCTAATACTATAGCTACTTCAAAATTTTCTTTTTTATTTTCTAATGCAATCATATTACTGTTAGGTAAAAATTTATATACATCTGGAATTGAAGATTCATTTATGATTGAAACCTTTTTCCCCATTTTTTTTAAAAAAAGAAATAAAGCAATTTGAGAACCAATAGAATCTCCATCTGGATCAATATGAGAAGTAATTAAAAAATTATTTTTTACTTTTAAAATTTCCAGTATTTCCTTAATTTTCTGGGTTTGGTTCATTATTTTTTTCCCGATCCTTTTTTAATAAAGAAAAAATATGAGCATTATATTCTATTGTTTGGTCTACTTTAAATCTAATTTCTGGAGTACATACTAATTTTATTTTAGAAGCTAATTTTTGTCGAATAAAAGGAATAGCTTTATTTAAAATTTTTATATATTTGTTTATATCTCCTTGATAAGAATTTACAAAAACATCTGCATAATGTAAATCTTTAGAAACTTTTGTTTCTATAATTGTAACAAATTGTAATCTTGAATCATTAATTTCTTTTTGTAAAATATTACTTATCTCCTGATGAATTAATTTTTCAACTCTATCACTTCTGTTATAACTTCGTTTTTGCATAATAAATTTCCTTTCTTTTTTCATCAAAATTAATGCTATGAATTTAATGAAAAATACTATTTCAAAATAATTGTTTTAAAAAAAATTATTTATTCTTTAGATTGACTTGTATCTCATTTAATCTACCTGGATTAATTTCAATTGCTTTTTGCCATTCAAAATATTTAGGATGTATTACTTTAAGCAAATATTTTCCATAATTTACTTCTATTGGTTTTTCAAATGGAGTTTTTCCAAGAAATTTTTCATTCAAATAAACTTCTGCATCTTCTAAAGTATTTACTACTAAATGTGTTGGTTTGAATTGTAAATTAAAACTTTCTTTTAAAATTTTACCTTCTATAATATCAATTTCTTTTTCAAAATCTTCACAATATGGATTTTTAAAAGATAATTTATGTATGCCTATAGGTAATTTAATAAAATTTTTTAAAGAAATATTTCCATAATTAATTCCATCAATATATATTTCTGATAAAGGATTAGAATAAATTACTACTCCACCAAATCCTTTTTCTATTGTTTCAGAAATTTCATTTGTTTTAGAAATCTCATTTACAGATTGATTTTCTAATGTAATCACTTCTTCTTTTTTTATTATTTTTTCTTCAAATTGTTTTAAATTTTGTTTTGGGTCTGTTTTTTTTAAAATTTCTTTTTTAAAAGTTTTTTTAATTATTATAAATCCTATTATTGCCATAAATATTACAATAATTAAACTTATGTCAAAAATAACTTTTTTAATTAATGGCTTTTTAAGATTAATACCATTTTTAATTTTTTTACAAGAATTTTCTTTTTGATTTTCTGGTTTAATTTTTGTTTTTTTAATAGTTATAAAATTTCTTTTAAAAGTTTTTTCTTTAATTTTTATTTTATGTTTATCTAATATATTTATATAAGTAGATAATTTTTTTTCAATATCTATATTTTCCAAATAACTATTTATTTTTTCTTCTATTTCACTAATATTTTTAAATCTTTTTTCTGGATCTTTAGATAAACATTTATTAATTAATTCAACTATTTCTATTGGCAAATTAGAATTTAATTCATTCATTGGTTCTGGATCATTATAAACAATTTGATCTTTAATTCCTTGTAAAGTTCCAGATTTAAAAGGTTTTGTACCAGTAAAAAGATAATAAAAAATTGCTCCTAAAGAAAATATATCAGTTTTTTCATCTATTTTTTCTTTTTTTATTTGTTCTGGAGAAAGTGTTTCTGATCGCATAGAAACAAGCCCATTAGAATTAAAAACAAGATGATTCATTTGAAAATCTGTAATTTTAACAAAACCTTTTTCATTTATTAAAATATTTTCTGCTTTTAAATTTTCATGAATTACCCCTTGTTTATGAGCATATTTTAAAGCTGCACAAGTTTGTTTTAAAATAATTAAACCGATTTCCAAAGGATTTTTTTTTTCTAAAAAATAATTCAAATTATATCCTTCAACATATTCCATTGTAATACAACAAAAATTTTTATCTTTTTCATAATCAAAAATATGAATAATATTTGGATGTTGTAAAATCAATGATTTTTTTAAAATTTGTTCAAATTCTTTTAAAAAATCAAAAGAACATAAATAAGGATGAATTTTTTTAACAACTACTATTTTATTAAAAGAATTTGCTTTATAAGTAATCGCCATTCCAGTTTCAGCAATTTTTTCTATTATTTTATAATTCATTTAGCACCTCTTACTTTACATTTAGCTCGTTTAATTTCTTCATAATTTTTTATATATTCATCTAAAAATTCTTTTGCAACTATTTGCCAATCAATATTATAATCTTCTAAACCTTTTGTTAAAATAGGCGTATTTTTACTATCAATATTTATTCCAATATGAATTAAAGAAGATACTGGAGATAAAGTTGCAATAGATACAGTTATTTTTTTATCTTTTTCATAAAGATTATTTCCTTTTCTGATAATTTTTTCATTTACTTTATTTTGCAAAATATCCTTTAGTATAGCCATAGATAAATATTGTCTTAAAATAGCTTTTTCTAAATTTCTTTCAAAATGTTCTATAATAAAATGCAACATATTTGTACTTGTAATTTTTTCTTTTGCAAGAACATCTTCTAAATCAATCATTTTTTCAAAATCAATTTCACATTCTCCTGAAAATGCAACAATGCTATCTCCTAATAAATTAAATTTTTCATAGATCCATAATGAATGTAATTCTGCTCCAGTATATTTTATTGGGTGTAAAATTATTTTTTTATGCAAGATTATAATCCTCTTTTTTCATTATTATATTTATTTTTTTTCAAAATATCATAAGATTTTATAATATCAACCGCTCTTTGTAATTGAATATCTTCTATTTTTTTTTCTTCTGTTTTTTCTTCTACAAAAATATTTTTACTTCTTAATTTTATTTCTACTTCTTCTGGTATTTCAACTATAACATCTGGAGAAATTCCTTTATGATGAATACATTTTCCTTTAGGAGTAAAATATTTGGCTACAGTTAATTTCATGGCATTACCTTCTTTTAATAGAAAAATACTTTGCACAGAAGCTTTTCCAAAAGTTTTTTCTCCTAAAATTATTCCTCTTTGCCAATCTTTAATAGCACCTGCAACAATTTCTGAACCACTGGCACTTCCATTGTTAACTAAAACAACTAAAGATAAATTTGGAAATTTTGATTTCTGATCAGCATAATATTTTTTTATGTGTTCTTTTTTTCTACCTTTGGTATAAACAATTAGTTTATTTTCACCTATAAAATTTTTCACTACATCTACAGAAACATCTAAAAGTCCACCTGGATTATCTCTTAAATCTAAAACTATTCCTTTTAACTCTTTTTTAAAAAGATTTTTTGATTGTTTTAATAAGTCTTTATTTGTATTTTGACAAAATTCTGTAATTCTAATATAAGCAATATTTTTTTCAATTATTTTACTTTTAACACTTTCAAGTTTAATTTCTTCTCTTATAATAGAAAAATCTAATGATTTTTTTTGTCCTTTTCTGAAAATACTAATCATAACTTTTGTTCCATTTTCTCCTCTAATTTTTTTTACTATTTCTAAAAAAGAAATATTTTCAGTAGAAACCCCATCAATTTTCACTATTTTATCATTTGCTTTAATTCCTAATTTATATGCTGGAGTTCCATCAATTGCAGCAATGACTACGGGATAATCTTTTTCTAATGCAATCACAATTCCAATACCACTATATTTTCCTTCTGTATCCATTAAAAGTTCTTTAAAAGATTCTGCATCTAAAAATTGACTATAAGGATCTAATGTTCTTAACATTCCTTGAATAGCTCCATAAGTCAAATCTTTTATTTTAACTTCATCTACATATTGTTCTTTTATTAATTCTATAGTTTTTTTTATCAAACCTAATTTATCATAAATACCATCATTAACTAAATTTTTTACAATTCCAAAACTAATTAATATAACAAAAATCAAAATACAACTAAAAACTACATTTTTAAATTTCATATATTTTCCATTTTTTTATTTTTTTTCTAACCATTCAGAAAAAGGTATTGAAATACCATCTTTACGAATTTCAAAATATAAACCATTTTTTTTAATTTGTGGAATTATTCCTGTATTAGCAATTATTTGTTTTTTTGAAATTTTTTGTCCTACTTTTACTAAAATTTTTGAAACATATCCATAAAGAGAATAATATCCATTTCCATGATCTATAATAATTAAATTTCCATAACCTTTAAAAGATTCTGCAAAAATAATTTCTCCTTCACATATACAACAAACATTTTTTTCTGATTGGCTATCTATAAATATTCCTTTATAATCAACATAAGAATTTCCAGTGTTAATTATTTCACCTAATACTGGCCAAGCCAATTTTCCTTGATGACGACCAAAATAACTTTTTTCTGAAAATACAGGTTCTCTTTTTTTTCTTAAATTTGATAAAAGTTTTTCTAATTTACTTATTTCTATTTCTGATTTTTTAATTACATTTCCTATTTTTTCTTTTTCTTTTTTAAAAACAATAAGTTGTTCATTTAATATTTTTTTTTGCTTTTTTATGTCTTGATTTTTAACAGAATATTGAGATTCTAATTTAGTTGTTTTATTTTTCGTTATTTCTTTTTCAGTTTTTTGAAAATCATATATTTTTTTTTGTTCTACAAAATTATTTAAACTAAATATATTTTCTTTTACAATTAATTTATTAAATTTTTGTAATCTCATCGAATCTATAGTTTTTTGATAAGAAATTAAAATGGGTTCTTCTTTTTCTTTTCTTTGTTTAGATATTTTTATAATATGTTTATTTAATATATTTTCTAAAAATATTATTCCTTGTGTTTGTTCATCTATTTTAATATTTATTTTTTCTATTTCTTTTTTAGTTTTTTTAATTTCTATTGAATATTTTTTTAAATTAGATTCAATTTTATTTTCAATTTTTTTCTTTGTTTCAAAAATTTTTTTTGTTGTTGTTTCTTCTTGACGAAGTTTTTGAATTATTTTTTTCTGTTTTAAAATTTCTTCTTTTTGAGTTTTCAATTCTTTTTCCATATTATTTTTTTTCAAATCATCGCTTGAATTATTAGAAAATACTTTAAAAAAAGAAAATTGCAAAATTAAAAAAATAATTAACATTACTAATTTTTTATTTTTCAACTTTTTTTTCCTCAAATAAAGAAGGTATTTGTAAAGAAACTGATGTAAAAGAAAAAAAAGATAAAATTCCAGATATAATTACACAAAATCCAAATATTTCTATATATTTAAAAGATAAAAAATGTAGTGAAATTATTCCAAAATATTTTAAACTTAAACATATTAAAAATAAAAACAAAAAAGAAATCATCCCAGAAATAATTGTTAATACAAAAATACGAGCTTTTTTAATTTTTTGTTGAGAAAAAATTTTAATTATTTCATAACTAAAACTAATCCCTAATAATCCTATTAAAATAAATAATATCATTTTTATTTTAGCAAATAATTCTTTTGTTTTATAAAAATTTTTTAACCATTCTGAAGAATAAATAATATCTTCAACATTTTCATTTTTTTTAATAATATTTATAACTTTTTCTAATTCAGAAAAAAAATCTATATTTTTAAAATGCACTTTAAAAAAACTTGGCAAAAATATTTTTTTTAATCCCATTTCTTCATCTATTTTCATTTGTGTCATAAAATTTTGTGTAGATTGTTCTGAAGTTATAAATTCTATATTTTCAACTATTTTCATATTGTTCAATTTTATTTTATTTAAGCAATCACAAAAAATATGAATATTATTTTCATCACTATTTTTTAAAAATACTTCAATTTTTATTTCTTTTTTTAAATCATTAAAATACCTATCTACATTCTCAAAAAAAATTAAACATATCCCCAAAACAAAAAATATATTAAACATAATAATAACAAAGTTTTTTTTATTATTCAAAATACACCTCTCATATTGTAATATTCTTTATTTATATTTGTTAAAAATTAAGTGTAAGGGCGAACGCAGCGCCCTCATATATAAGGCAATTCATGAATTGCCCCTACGAAATTATTTTTATTTAAGCATCAACATTTTTTTTACTTCTATTATAATTTGTTTTGCTTGCATAAGAGTATTTTTTTTCTTTTCATATAAATTTTCTCTATTCAAATTTTCTATTTTAATTTGCACATGAATTCTAATACAATGAGAAGTTCCAGAAGGACGAATAGTTAAATAACTTTTCTTTTCTTTATCAAAGAAAAATCTAATTCCTTCATCTGGAAATCCTTGCCATCTATGTAAAGCATCATATTTTCCAGTTTGATATATTTCAGGAAACATTAAAGGAAATCCACATACAAAAATTTTTTCTTCAAATAAAATTTTCTTTCTTATTTCATCAGCTTTTTGTAAAATAGAAATTTTTTTTGAAAGTCCAGTAGGTCCTTCAAATTGTCCCCAATATGGAATAGGTTCACAATAAGTAATAAAGCATCCAATTTCTTTATCTAAATATATTTTTTCATCAATTAATTCTAAAATATTTGTATTTAAAGATTTAGCATAAGTAGCTAATTCTGCTAAAAGTATTGTAGCCAAAGATCCATCTTTATCTCTTGTATGTCCATTTTGTCCTAATTTTTCACCAGGTAATGGTGGGCCTCCTAAAATAGTAAAACCACTACTCTGCTCAAAAGCACCGATGTTAATACTTCTATTTTCCATATCATGAGTTTCTAAAATCAAATAAGGAAATTTTTCTCTTGAAACTTTTTCTCCTTCCCAAATTTTAGAAGTAGCATTAGAAATCATAGCAAATCCAACCCATGTTTTTATAACACCTAAACCATATTTTTTTGCAAGACAAACTAAAGCATCAGTAGTTGTATGATTAAGTACAATAAATTTTTTATCTACATCTTTTATAAAACCATTATTTTGTTCTTTTTCTTTTTCTAATCGATACCAAAGTAAAATTGCCCAAGTATCATCTGAATTTAAAAGTAGCCACGAATAATCCTTTTTTTCTGAAATACTCGAAAGTTTTAAATGTTTTGGCAATTGCAAAAAATTTTGATAACAATCTTGTTGTTTTTCAGGAATTTTTACTATTAAACCAGACCTATCAGCATCTGGATCAGTTCCTATTAAAATATCCAATTCTTTAAATGTATTTTCTCCATATTCTTTTTTAAATTCTTGAACAGCAATTTCTGCAGCTATATTATCACCAGGATCTGGTTGTTGTTCTAAATCAAAACAAGGAAAAAGTCCATTTAAGTCATTCAAACTATGAATTACTTTTAAATCATTAAAATCAAAATCTTTTAAAAGTCGTGGAATAGCTTTTCTTCCTGCTCCATAATAAGCAGAATAACCTATTTTTACTTCTTTTGCCCATTTTTTAAGTAAATTTTTATCCATAATAAAATTTTTAATATGATTCAAATGTTTTTCGTGAATATTAATTAATTTTCTACCATAATAATTTGTTTCTGGCAAATAATTTTCTCCACCTAAAAAAATTAAATTTTCTAATGGTGTTTCATCAAATTCAATTAATTCAATTTCTGATGTAGAAATTCCTTTGATATATTTTTCATAAATAATATTTCTTTCTGCTGGATCAAGTTGAGCACCATTATAACCTACTAATTTATAACCATTATATCGTTTATCATTATGACTTGCAGAAATTAAAATTCCTATTTGAGCATCAAGATACGGAACTGCAAATACTAATTCTGGAAAAGGACAAGCTTCATCAAAAATATAAACAATACAATTTTTTGCTAAAAATAATTTAGCAATTAAGCAAGCAAAAGATTTTCCTTGAACACGACTATCAAAACCAATAACTACTTTTTTTAGATTTTTGTCTATCATATAATTAGCAACACCAGCAGATTTTAATAACAAAACAATATCATTGATAGTATTAGGTCCTTTTAGAATTGGTGTATTTATTCCTTCATTTGATATTTTTAAAAGATCTTTATAATTTAAAGCAACTTTCCCTCTAATGCCACCAGTTCCAAAAGTAATTTCATCTAAAAAAGCATCTATTATTTCTTCTATTCTTTTTTCTTTTAATGCTTTTTTAATTCCTTCCTTTGTATAAGAAGAAAATTTATCAATATTTTCATCTTCTAACCATTCATTTATATTTTTGATAACATTTATTTTAGCATCATTATATAAATTTTCTTTTATTTCTCCTTTTTGATATTTTTCATCAAGATAAGATAATATTTGCTCTTTCTCTTCTAAATCCAAAATTTGACTATTTTTATTCATTATAATATCTCCTTTTTTTAGTATTTTTAGATTTTATCTTTATTTTTTTTAGTTTTGTCAATAAATTTTTTATACTTTGTGATTACTATTTTAAAATGTTAACGATAATTATTAAATAAAATGTTGTTACTAAATAGAAATGTTTATTTTTTGTAAAAAATATTTTTTTATAATAGACTTGGTGCGAAATAAGCAATAACCTAAAATAACTTTTGTAAAATCAAAAAAAATAGCATAAAACTTCATAATTTGCCATAAATCGTTATGAATTTTAAAGTTACAGTAAGATTGAAATTATTAAGCAACAAGTCTAATATTGTTTAATCTTACAAAAATCATAAAATATAAATATTAAGTTTTAATTTTGTTTTAATTTAAAGATAATATACAAAATTCTTGACAATAATAAAATTAACTTTATTAAATAACATTTTAAAAATCAAATTTTTTAAATAGGTTAAATAGAAACAGGAGATAATAAAAAAATGAAAACTTATAATATTGCTATTGTAGGAGCTACTGGAGCAGTAGGTGAAATAATGCGAAAAATATTAGAAGAAAGAAATTTTCCTATCAATAAATTAAAATTATTAGCTTCTTTTAAATCAAAAGGAAAAAAAATACAATTTAAAAATGATTTTTTGGAAGTTGAAGAATTAACTAATAATTCTTTTGCAAACATAGATTTTGCTCTTTTTTCAGCAGGAGCAGATAGAAGTAAAGAATTTTGTCCTATAGCAGCATCTTGTGGTACAATTTCTATTGATAATAGTAGTGCTTTCAGAATGGATACAAATGTTCCTTTAGTAGTACCAGAAGTAAATCCAGAAGATATAAAAAAACATAAAGGAATTATTGCTAATCCCAATTGTTCAACTATTCAAATGGTTGTTGCTTTAAAACCTATTTATGACAAAGTTGGAATTAAAAGAATTGTAGTCTCTACATATCAAGCAGTATCTGGAAAAGGACTTAAAGCAATGGAAGAATTAAAACAGCAAACACAATCTTTTTTAGAAAATAAGGAAATTGTTGCAAATGTATTTCCTTATCAAATTGCTTTTAATCTTCTTCCTCATATAGATGTATTTTTAGAAAATGGTTATTCTAAAGAAGAAATGAAAATGATAGAAGAAACAAAAAAAATTATGGGTGATGAAAATATTCAAGTAAGTCCTACTACTGTTAGAGTTCCAGTATTTGGAGCTCATTCAGAATCAATTAACATAGAAACAAAAGAAAAAATTTCTGTTGATGAATTAAAAAAACTTCTTTCTAATTCTCCAGGAATAAAAGTAATTGATGATTTAAAAAATCAACAATATCCTTTTCCAATTATGGCAGAAGGAAAAAATGAAGTTTTCGTAGGAAGAATAAGAGAAGACCTTTCTATAGCAAATGGAATAAATATATGGGTAGTTAGTGATAATTTGCGTAAAGGTGCTGCTTTAAATGCTATTCAAATAATGGAAAAAATAATCGGGATAAATTAAATTTAAGTGGGCCGTTAGCTCAGTCTGGTAGAGCAGTTGACT
>JBDRGX010000145.1:0-2637 GCA_043817485.1 bacterium | reverse complement strand
TAATAAGGCGGCAAGGAGAAGGCGACGAAAATGTATGAAATAATACATTGGAGGAGCCAACGACAAAGCCAACACAATTAGCATTTAAATGAGACTTGGTATAATATATAAAAATTAGGAGAAAATTTATGCTTATTATTGGAGAAAGAATTAATACTGGCAATTCAATAAATAACTTGACATAATAACATTTATACTATGAAGGTAAAATCGCTAATTTTACACAGATAATGAAATAAAAAAAACACTAAGCGATGACATCATTCATGCAAAATGTTAAATATTAAAAAACATATTTAAAAATTTAATTTTTTAAATATTAACATAGGAGAAAATTATGGTAATTATATTTGCTTTTATATTTTTTGTAGTTATTTTATTTTTATTTACTCATTTAATTCCAGTAAGACTTTGGTTAGCTGCTTATGCATCAGGTGTTAAAATAAATATTTTAACACTTGTAGGAATGAGAATAAGAAGAGTAGTTCCTTCTACAATAGTAAATACTTTAATTATGGGAATAAAGGCAGGATTAGATATAAAAATAGATGAATTAGAAGCTCATTATTTAGCAGGTGGAAATGTTTTTAGAGTAGTAAATGGTTTAATATCATCAGATAAAGCTGGCATAGAATTATCTTTTGCTAAAGCAGCTGCTATTGATTTAGCTGGTAGAGATGTCGTTGAAGCTATTAAAAACTATGTAATCCCAAAAGTAATTCAAACTCCTTCTATTTCAGCTGTAGCAAAAGATGGAATTCAGCTAAGTGCTTTTGCAAAAGTTACAGTAAGAACAAAAATAGAAAAATTAGTTGGAGGTGCTGGAGAAGAAACAATTGTTGCTCGAGTAGGAGAGGGGATTGTTACTACAATTGGTTCTGCTGCAAGTCATAAAGAAGTTTTAGAAAATCCCGATAAAATTTCAAAAATAGTTTTATCTAAAGGATTAGATTCAGGAACTGCTTTTGAAATACTTTCAATTGATATTGCAGATATAGATGTAGGAAAAAATATAGGAGCACAACTTCAAACAGATCAAGCAGAAGCAGATAAAAAAATAGCCCAAGCAAAAG
The DNA here is from genome assembly GCA_043817485.1 of bacterium. GTDB lineage: Bacteria > JBDRGX01 > JBDRGX01 > JBDRGX01 > JBDRGX01 > JBDRGX01. The sequence goes on along the minus strand of JBDRGX010000145.1, from coordinate 1,564 downwards.
CAGAACAAAGAAGAGTATTTGCTATAGCTTTAGAACAAGAAATGAAAGCAAAAATTGAAGAAATGAAAGCAAAAGTAGTAGAAGCAGAAGCACAAATTCCAGAAGCAATTGCTGAAGCTTTTAGAAAAGGAAATTTAGGTATTATGGATTATTTTAATTTAAAAAATCTTCAAGCAGATACAAAAATGCGAAATTCTATCTCTGAATTAGGAGAAAAAAAAGAAAAAACATAAAATGAAAAAAAAATATTTATTTATTATCATAATTTGTTTATGTATTATAAGTTGTGGTAGAAATAAAAAATTAAAATTACCTACTGATGTATCAGAATCATTTTATCCCGAAGGAGTTTTAAAAGCAAAAGATTATGCTTTATCTATAGGAGACTGGTGGAAATATAAATGTAAAGAAAATGCTTTTGGATATGAATTAGAGCATGAATTTAAAATAAAAGTAGTTGGATCAAAATTAATTAGTGGACAATGTGTTAAAATATTAAAAATAATAGAAAATAAAGAAAAAAAAGAGGGGATTTGGATTGATAGTAATTTAGCAATAGATTCTTTTTATGGCTTATTTTTCCCTTCAAATTGGGAATGGACACAATTTTATTTAGTTCATCAAGAAGATGAAATTAAAGAAATAGGCATAGCCATAAAAGATGATAATTATAAAGAAAAAATTAATGACATAATATGGATACCAAGACAATTATTTTCCTTTCCATTAAATAATAATAAAACATGGGATGTTTTTAAAACAAATGCTTTTTATTTAGATAAATCTCTTTTATTGTGTGAAAGAAAATGTAATGAAGATAATGGATTTTTTATTATACAAGAATATTTTTATTTAGATGGATTAAATTCTCCAGCAAATGGAATAATTTCTAAAGGAGGTATATTTAATGAATGTATCTCTATTGCAACTTCTTCTTATGCTTTTTCTACAGAATTAGGAAGTATAGTTAATTATACAGTTTTAAGAAAAGAATATTTACCATTGTTTAAAAAAATAAATTTAGTAAAAAGAGAATATAAATTAATAGAATGTAATATTAAAGGTAAATATATTACAGAAGAAAATATAAAAACAAAACTTTTTATGGAATCTTTTTTAAACTACGAAAAAAATATAAAATCATCACATTTATTAGAAATTAAATAAAATTTGTAATCTTTTTTATTGTGGTGTATATGCACTAATAGTGGATATACACAAGTTGTATGGAATGCTGGTTGACTAAAAAAGCAGAAAAAATATATGTGTGTTAAGAAAAAGGATTTAGGTGTTTTTATTGGAAGAATAAAGGAATTTGCCCATTTTAAATGCTTAATATCCATGTTAGGCAAAAAGAAAAAAAGGTAATGGATTATGAAATTCAAACTTGAACAATTAGAATATCAGCAACAAGCGATTCAGTCGGTAATTGCTGTATTTAAAGGGCAGGAGAAAAACACCTTTGACAATGCCTGTATTGAAGGTATTCGCTCAAAATATTCTTTCATTAACTACAGATGAAGTAATTCAAAATATTAAAGATATTGTGATTAAAAACGGAATT
>JBDRGX010000144.1:0-5990 GCA_043817485.1 bacterium | reverse complement strand
TTTATTGAAATGAAAAGAACTTTGAAAAAAGGTGGTAAAGCTTGTATTGTTATTGGAAACACTCAATTTCAAGGTGTAGAAATTATGAATGCTGAAGTTTTTCAAGAACAATTCGAAAACATTGGTTTCAAAACTTATAATATTATTCATAGAGAAATTCCATCTAAAATGCTACCATCAACACGAGATACGAAAACAGGACAATTTGTAAAAGTAAATGACAAAAATCTAAAATTAGCATATCCAACCGAATATATTTTAGTAATGGAAAAAATATGAATATAAAAGATCTCATCAAATTGTATGACAGAAAAAAACAAATGCATGGCAATGAAGCATATCGTTATATTTCAAACCTTTTGGCAGAAGCAAAAACACAACATGAAAAAGATTTTAATGGAACTGATCACGAGCAATCATGGAGAGCATTTAAGGGGAAAAATCTTGAAAAACTTATTGAATATATAATTACTGATGAAGTTAGAAGTTTAGGACTTGAAGTAGTAAATGGCAATTCTCTTGAAAGAACTAAAGGGGAAAATCTACCAAAAGAGATGAGTTTAGTAAAAAGAAATTTACTTATTGATTATGGGGAATTTGGTTCACATCTTCCAGATGTAGATATTATCATCTATGACCCATTTACAAGTAAGGTTATCGCAGTACTTTCAAGTAAGGTAACTTTACGAGAAAGAATTGCCCAAACTGGTTACTGGAAAATAAAACTTGCTTCTAACGAAGTTACAAAACATATAAAAGTTTATTTTGTAACATCTGATGAAGATGGTACATTAACAGTAAGAAAACCTGCAAAGAAAGGTAGAGCAATAATTGAAGTAGATTTAGATGGTAGCTATGTGTTAAGTGAAACGAATATTGATGAAAGCAGCAAGGTTAAAATGTTTGACAAATTCATTGACGACTTAAAGAAGTTGATAAATGGAAAAAAATAAAAAAGAATTAATTCTTGAATCTACTACGCTATGGGATTTTCCTACTCAAAATTATGGAGAAAAACCACATGGTAACAATAAATATAATGGAGTAACCCCTGCTTTTGTTATTTGGAATTTATTACAACGCTATACAAAAGAAAATGATTTAGTTGTTGATCCTATGTGTGGCAGTGGAACTACAATTGATGTTGCAACAGAGCTAAAACGAAAAGTTATTGGTTATGATATAAATATTGTGCGACCAGATGTAATAAGGAATGATGCAAGACAAATTCCTCTTGATAATAATAGTGTTGATTTTGTTTTCATTGACTCGCCATATTCAGATAATATCAATTATTCAGATGAAAGTAAATGTATTGGAAAAATATCTTGCGAAAAACAAGAATTTTTTGAGGAATTAGAAAAAGTTGCTAAAGAAATTCATAGAATCTTAAAACCAAACAAAGCGATGGCGTGGCTAATTGGTGACCAATGGATAAAAAAGAAATTTACACCAACTGGGTTTTTGCTCTATCAGCGATTAGAAAAATATTTTGAAACAATTGACATTATTTGCGTAACCAGACACAACCAAACATCAAATACAGATATATGGCATAATAGAGCGAGACAGTTTAATTTTTATTTGAGAGGATTTAAGTATTTGTTTATAATGAAGAAAAAATAAATAATATTACCATTTATAATAAAAAACTAAAAATAATTTCCAATAAAAATGGAGGTTTTCTTAATGAAAATCTTAATGATTGATAATTATGATTCTTTTACTTTTAATTTAGTTCAGTATTTAGGGGAAATGGGCATAAATATAATTGTTAAAAGAAATGATAAAATTACTATTGCTGAAATAAAAAAATTAAAACCCAACAAAATTGTTATTTCTCCTGGTCCTTGTACTCCAAAAGAAGCTGGTATTTCTAATGATGTAATTAAAAATTTTGCTGAAATAATTCCTATTTTAGGTGTATGTTTAGGCCATCAATGTATAGGAGATGTATTTGGAGGAAATGTTATTAGAGCAAAAAATTTAATGCATGGAAAAACATCTTTAATTTATCATGATGGTAAAACAATTTTTAAAAATTTAGAAAATCCTTTTGAAGCTACAAGATATCATTCCTTAATTATTGAAAAAGAAACTATTCCAGATTGTTTAGAAATTACTGCCCAAACAAAACAAAATGAAATTATGGGAGTCAGGCATAAAAAATATCCAATAGAAGGAGTTCAATTTCATCCAGAATCAATTCTCACTAAAGAAGGCAAGAAATTATTGAAAAATTTTGTGATGATGTAAATGAAAATGTTTAAACAAATAAAAATAATGCTTTGTGCTGGAGAAATTTCTGGAGATCTTCAAGCTTCACATTTAGTAAAAGCTTTATTTGAAAAAAATTCTTCTATTAATATTTTTGGATTAGGTGGTGAAAAATGCAAAAATGCAGGAATGAATGTTCTTCTTGATTTAACATCATTTAATACTGTAGGAATTTTAGAATCTTTACAATACCTTTCTAAATATCAAAAAGCTTTGAAAAAAGTAAATGAAATTTTAGATCGTGAAAAACCAAATCTTTTAATTTTAGTTGATAATCAAGGATTTAATTTAAATATAGCAAAATTAGCAAAAAAGAAAAATATTCCTATTCTTTATTATTTTGCTCCACAAATTTGGATTTGGGGTGAATGGAATGGTATTAAAATTGCTAAACTAATTACTCAATTTGCTGCTGTTTATAAAAAAGAATTTGAAATATATAAAAAAGTAGGTGCTAATGTAAGTTTTATTGGTCATCCTTTACTTGATACTACTAATCTTAAATTAGATAAAGAAAACTTTTTGAAAAAATTCGATTTAGATCCTAATATTCCGATAATTGGCTTATTCCCTGGCAGTAGATTTCAAGAAATAAAAAATCTTTTACCAGTAATTATCGAAAGTGCTATTAAAATTAAAAACAAAATAAAATCTCAATTTGTTCTTTCTGTTTCTTCTTCTGTTTTTGAAAAAGAAATTATTGAAAAAATTAAAAATAATAATGCTAATTTTATAAAAATAATTTCTGGCTATTCTTATGATGTAATGAACAATTCTTCTTTAATTATTACTTCTTCTGGAACAACTACTCTTGAAGCATCTTATTTTAAAACTCCTCAAATTGTTATTTACAAAATTTCTGCTTTAACCTATTATATTGCAAAATTATTAGTAAAATACCCTTTTGTCAGTCTTCCTAATATTTTAGCAGAAAAAGAAATTGTCCCAGAATTATTACAAAAAAAAGTCAATTCAAAAAATATTACTGAATTATCTTTAAAAATATTAAATGATATTAATTATACTTCTAATATGAAAATAAATTTAGAAAAGGTAATAAATAATTTGGGTTCTAATGGAGCATTAGAGCGATTAGTGAAAATAATTTTTGAAATGATAAAATAAATTTTATAAATTTATTTGTAATATTTTTAAATAAAAAAAATTAAAAAATTTGTGAACAACATTTTTCTTTTGTATCTAAAATACCTATTTCTAATTCAAATGTAATTATTTCTTGAGGATTAATTTCTATTAAAGTACCTCTCTCTTTTTCTTTTTTTCTTCCTTCAGGATAACAATTAGATGGTTCTAAACCAACAACATATTCTCCACATCCCATCATTTTCCATTCTGTAAATCGAGGCAAAGTATCTTTTTTATATTTCACATAAACACCTAATGGAATTTTTTCATTTACTAAAGCTACTTTTGAATATCCAAAAGAATCTTGTTTAAGATCAAAATAAAATACTTGCTCTTTAAAATTTTCCAATGGTTCACTAAATATTTTTTCTTGACCTTTTCCTTTTTCTGCTTCTTCATCTCTTGAAACAATAGAATTTTCATTAGTAATAAGTTTTGCGTTTGAATCAAGTAAAGGATAGCCAATATTGATATGATAAATAATCATTAAAGGCGATTTTTTAAAGCCAATATTTTCTACTTTATCTTGTATAAATAATTTATCTTCACCTAATTTAGTTTGTATTTTTCTTGTTAATTTCAAAGCATCCCCAAAAACAGATACTTCTTTTACTACACCCGTAATTTCAAAAATATATTCATTATTTTGCCAATATTTTAAAATATTAACTTCATCTGCTGGAATATTATTTATTCTTCCATGAAGACCATTTTTTTCATCAGAAGCTCCAGCATAAGTTAATCCACAAGTAGTTAATAAGCCCCCAAAAAAATTACGCAACCAACCTATTCCATCTTTTTCATAAAAATACGGAGAAATAAGACCAGTATTAGAACGCCATTCTAATGAATTGCCTTGATATTCAGCCTGATAAATATCCATACCTCTATCTGGAATTACTGAAAATTGAAAACCACTACCTGTTTTTACAGAAAGAACTCTTACATCTTTTCCTGGCCCACTATTTATTTTATAATCTTCTATATTAGCTATTTGAGAAATATTTCCAATTTTTTTAATAAATTATTTTTATCTATTTTTTCCATATTTTTAATCTTTATATATATAAGTAGTTAAGGTTGCAGTTTTTTCTATACTTCTTTCATTCCATTTTACTTCTACAATAATTAGTTTTTGATCTTGTTCAGCATTTTCTTCAACATAAATATGTCTAGTAGCACAAAGATTCCCTTGTAAGGATCTTCCTTTAGTAAGATACACTATTTCATTTTGCATACCTCTTGTTACTAAATTAGCTTCTGTAATATTTGAATAATCCCATGACTTTAATTCTTCTATAGCTTCTTGAGCTCTATTAGTTGCAGAAGTTTTACAAGTTATTGCTTTTGCAGCTTTTAATCCAAGTTGAACTACAAAAAGCATGGAAATAGAAATAGTGAAAAATATCCATAAACTTACGATTACTTCAAGTAAAGAAAATCCTTTTTCTGATTTAAAAATATTCATTTTTCTTATTTTTCCTCTTTTTTTGTTTTAAAAGGATGTATTATTTTATTAGCTTTTTCATCTATATGAGATAACTTTTCAATTAAATAAATTATTTTTTCTTGAGATAAATCTTTATGTTTTTTTAATTCTGTTTGTAATTCTTTTATTATTTCTGAAATTTCTTTTACAATTTCTTCATCTTCTTGTACAAATTTATTTAGTGTTTCAACAGTTGTATTAAGAGCTTCTTTGAATGGATTAAAAGCATCTTTTTTGCGAATTTCTACTTTAATGGAAAGATCTCCATGAGCAATCTTTTCAAGTGCCCATTCAAATCGATATAGTGGTCCAGCTATTTTATGAGAAAAATAAATTGCTACTAAAACAATATTAAATATTAAAAGAATAATCATCCAACTAAGATGTTTTAATAATATTTGTGTAAAAGAAAGTCCTTCATTTAAAGAAATTAGAAATGCAGAACCTACAATACAAGCAGTATAAACAATAGTAAGTAAAGTTATAATTACTATTTTTAATACATATTTAAATTGAAATTCTTTGTCAATAAAATAATTTGTCCTTTTCATTTTTTCATTCATTTTATTACCTCCTAATTTTGAGTATTTATTTTAGTTGAAATATAAACTTCTTGAAAAGTGTTTTTAATTTTTTTTATAACATTAAATTTTACCATTATTTTTTTATTTTTATAAACATTAAAAGCTTGCGTAGAAACAGAATCTGAACCATCATAACCACCAATAGTATAAATAGTATTATTATTGCTATATAACATTGCTGCTAATCGTGTTCTTGAAGATAAATTTTCATTATTTCCTCGATACCATTTTCTTACCCATGTTGATCCCTCTAAATAAGGAAAACATATATCTATGCGATTAGAATATGTTCCATTATGAATTCCTCCTATGATAAATAATTTGTCATCATAAACAACAGTTCCATAACCTCTTCTTTCTGCTCCATCAGGAAAATTAGAATCTTCAACTATTTCCCAAGATCCAGTATTACCATTTTCTTTTGGTGAAAAAATAAGTAAAGCTTTTTGTTCAGCAGTTCCAGTATAACCACTATATATATATATTTTATCATT
>JBDRGX010000143.1:0-4660 GCA_043817485.1 bacterium | reverse complement strand
CCGAAGTGGCGAAATTGGTAGACGTGTTAGATTCAGGGTCTAATCTGTTTTAAACAGGTGTGGGTTCAAATCCCATCTTCGGCACCATTTAAAACTATTTTTTTACTGTTTTTTTGTAGTTTTAAATTCATCTATTATTTTTCTTATAAATTTTTATTTTAAATAATTAATTTTTCTTGACAAGAATAAAAAATAAAATAACATTATAAATTTACTATTTTTAAAACTAATTATTTATAAGGAGTATTTTTTTGTTAATTATACCAGCAATTGATCTTAAAGCCGGAAAATGTGTTCGTTTAAAACAAGGGAAAATGAAAAAAATAACCGTATTTTCTCAAGAACCTACTTCTATTGCTAAATTATGGAAGTTAAAAGGAGCTAATCTTCTTCACATTGTTGATTTAGAAGGAGCAATGGCAGGAATTCCTTGTAATCTAAATGTAGTTACTAAAATCATTAAATCTGTTGATATTCCAATTCAATTAGGTGGTGGCATTAGAGATCTTCGTACTATAAAAAAAGTTTTATCTAAGGGTGTTTTTCGAGTAATATTAGGAACAAGCATTTTTCAAAATTGGGATTTTTTGAAAAAATGTGTAGATATTTTTAAAGAAAAAATAGTTGTTTCTCTTGATTGTTTCGAAGGAAAAATAGCTATTTCTGGATGGAATAAAGTAACCGAAAAAAATACTATAGAATTAGCTAAAGAAATAGAAAATATAGGAGTACAAACAATAATTTATACTGATATTAAATCTGATGGAATGTTAAAAGGACCTAATTTTGAAGGAATAGATAATTTTGCTAAAAATACAAAAATTCCATTTATTGCTTCTGGTGGAATTTCTTCATTAGATAATATTAAAAAAATAAAAGAATTTAAAAAAACTTATTCTCATCTTCAAGGAATAATTATTGGAAGAGCAATTTATACTGGAGATATTGATTTAGCAATAGCAATTGCTTTAGAAAAAGAAGAAAATAATACTTAATTTTATTTTTTTAAACAAATTATCGGGGTGTAGCGCAGCCTGGTTTAGCGCACTCGCTTGGGGTGTGAGAGGTCGGCCGTTCGAATCGGCTCACCCCGACCAAAAAATTTCAATAAGGATATTAAAATGAATGTAATAACTAAAGAAAAAATAAAAGAAGATTTATTAAAAATAGGTTTAAAAACAGGTGATATTGTAATAGTTCATTCTTCATTAAAAAGTATTGGTCATGTAGAAAATGGACCTAATACTGTTATTGATGCTTTTTTAGAAGTTTTAGAAAAAAAAGGTACTTTAGTAATGCCAACTTTTACAGATTCTTTTCCTACAAGACCAGGTTATGAACCTTTTCATTTTAAAAAAACAGCTTCTACTGTGGGCTTAATTACAGATATTTTTTGGAAAAGATCTGGTGTTTTAAGAAGTACCCATCCTTCTCATTCTGTAGCTGCTTGTGGATATTATGCTGAAGAATTTATAAAAGATCATACAGAAAAATCATCGGCAATTGGAATCGATTCTCCTCTTCATAAAGCTGCAAAAAAAGGTGCTTTAGTATTATTTTTAGGAACAAGTTTTGCTTCTTGTTCTTTAGGACATGTAGCTGAAGTGATTGCTCAAGCTCCTTATATTGACATTCCAGTTTATGGTGCTGAAGATTGTGAAATAATTGATGATCAAGGGAATAAAAAAATCATTCATTATACCAAAGAAATTCCTGGAGATGGTAGTGGATTTCGTAAATTAAAACCTATTTTAGAAGAAAAAGGTCTTCTAAAAAAAGAATTTATTGGAAATGCAGAATCTATGTTAATAAAAGGAATGGATATAATAAATGTAGCTGTAGAAATGATAAAAAAAGAACCCTTTTCTTTATTGTGTAATAAAGAAAATTGTGAACCTTGTAAAAAAAGAAAATCTTTAACCAAAATATAAAATCTCTTAGTTTCTCAATCCAAAATCCCCAATCTAAAATCTCAGTAGTTATCCGTTCAAATGGCTTTTGTCATTTAGAACGATCAGTGAAAAATCTCATTTCATATCGAAATAATTCTTAATTGTTCTTTATAAATAAATCTCTCCTGTGTCGAGATGACAATCCAATTGCCTTTTTGTGTATCAAATCTTTTGTATCTGCGACCCTTATTGGTCGCCTTTCTTGCATATTAGGCAAGAACAAGTCCCCTACAAATACAAATATATTTTTTTATGATGTAAGTTTTTTTATTCTAACACTTGATTTCTGAATTCTAATTATTAATTTTATTTTATAAATGTGTATTTCTAAGTTTTTTCATTCTATTTAATGTTTTTGTATAAGAAATTAAAAATTGTATTAATTTTGCATGAGTTTTTCCATAAGCTCGTGGTTTATAATGAATAGGTATTTCTATAATTTTAAAATTATTACAATATGAAAAAATTAAAATTTCTTCTAAAACATCAAAATCTCTACTTTTTATTTGAAAAGTTTTAAAAATTTTTTTATTATATAATCTAAATCCACTTGATAAATCTTTAAAAGGAAGTTTTAAAACCCAAGCAAAAATTTTATTTAAAAAAATACTTGAAATTTTTCTTATTAAAAATGTTTCAGATTTACCATTTTCAATATATCGAGATCCAATTATAATTTCTGCTTTATTTCTATTTTCATATAAATCAACAATAAAAGATGGTGTATGAGAAAGATCCGCATCCATTGTTAAAAAATACTCACCACACGCTACTTTAAATCCTTCTTTAAGTGCACCTCCATAACCTGGATCTTTTTGATTAACTAATAAAGCACCACTCTGATTTACTATTTCTGGAGTTTTATCTTGAGAATAATTATCAACCACTATTATTTCATAAGAAATATTTAATTTAGAAACTACTTTTTTAATTTCATCTATAAGAATACCAATATTTTTTTCTTCATTATAAGCTGGAATTATTATTGAAAGATCCATTTTTTACCTCATATTTTATTTAAAAATTGCGCTGTTTCTATTCCTTCTAAAATACAATCTTCTATTGAAAAATATTGCCAACCACCAAAACGACCAATGGAATAAATATTGTGTTTTGTTAAAAAATTTTTAATTAAATTCATATTTTCTTTATATGTAAGATCATAAATAACATAAGCATACTTTATATCATTTTCTTGCATAAATAAAATTTCTTGATCAGAGTTTATAATCCCAATATCTATTAAACTTTTTATTGTTTTATTTTTAATATCTTTTTTGTTTATTTTTGAATCAGAAAAATATGCAAATTCTGTATAAATAGAACTTTTATTTTCTGGAACTAAATAAGAAGAAAAATTAGAATAAAAGCCAATTCTATAAAAAGGATATTGTTTTTCTGGAAAATATATCCAATGTTTTTTATTTGTCAACGATTTATTTAATCCTATGTTAAGATTATAAACAGATGTCCATTTTAAATTTTTACAAACTTTTTTTATTTCCAAAGGAATTTCATCTATCATCGTAATAAGTTCTGGTAAAGGAATAGTAGAAACTAATTTATCATACTTTATTTTTATACCACTTTTAAAATATAAAAGATGATCTTTCAAAGAAATACGATAAATTTCTTCTTTTAAATTTACTTTTTTAATATGAGAATTAAATGCTTGAACTAATTTTTCAATACCATCTTTTGAAGGATACCAAAAAAAAGCATTATATCCAATATTAGATTGATGTTTTAAAAATGCAGATTTCAAAATATCTATTTGTTTTAAATTTGGAATAGTTTTATTTATCCATTCAAAACTCATTTTTGTTAATGGAAATTGCCACAATTTTTCATTATAAGGAATCATAAAATATTTGGAAATTCCTTTTCCATAATTTGCTATCATCCAGTCTTGAAAATTTTTAATTTGCTGTATTTTCCCCTGACATAAAAAACATTTCTTTTTTTCTTGTTCTTCTAATAAACTCAAAATACATTCAATTACAACATTAGAAGGAAGATTTCCAAAATAAAGTTGAAAAGGATATTTTATATCTTGGTTTAATAAATGAACATAAGCATTTCTTTTTTTTTGTTTTAAATTGTTTTCAAGTAAATTAAAACAAAGATTTTTTACTCTTTCATTTTTAAAATGAAGCAAATGTCCTGTATAATCAAAAATAAAATCATTTATTTTATTGCTTCTACATAAACCTCCAGATATATCTTCTTTTTCAAAAATTTCATAATTGTGTTTTAAATGAAAAGCTGTGCTTAATCCCGTTATTCCCGCACCTAATATTACAATTTGTTTCAATATTTCCTCTTAATTTTTTAATGTGTTTAAAAATTACAAACTTTAGTTATTGTGGAAAAATACCATAACCTAAAATTTCTGTCTACCTATTATTATAATTTTTTTTATTTCTTTATATATTCTTATACCAAGTTGCAATTAAAAATAAAATGTTGCAAACTATCAAAAGGGAAAATTTGAAACCCAAATATTTAAAACAGATTTTGTTTCAAACATTTGTATTTTTGTCATTCGGATTTGTTTCGTTTTTTTCAATAATTCGTTTCCTATGGAACAAATTATCATTGTACTTTATCCATAAATGTCCCATCGGGACAATATATCGGTAGAAAAAATCATTCTCGCATAATAACAAATGCCGTAGGCATGATATATTAAATTTCAATTAGTTCTA
>JBDRGX010000142.1:0-3445 GCA_043817485.1 bacterium | reverse complement strand
AACAACTTAAAATTATTTTTTTCATTTTTTCACCTCCATAAAAAAATGTTTAATGACTAAATTTAAAATTATTTTAAATTTATGTCAATCTATTTTAAATTCTAATTTTCCTAAAATATTTTTTACTCTTAAAAAATCATTTTGAAAATGTATATTAATATTTTTAAATTCTCTTCTTATTGGATATTTTTTTCGAAGATTATCAAAATATTCCCCTTGTTTTTCTAAAGAATATTCTGATATTTTGCGTAAATTTTGATCATCTTCTAAAATATTATAAGCTTTTAAAATTACTTCTTGAATTATTTCAAAATGTGTTTTCAAAGTGTTTTCTATTGTTATTTTTTGTATGTTTTGAGAAGGTAGTGTTAACCAAGGATTCCATTGTTTTGGAATTTGAAAATAATCACAAACTGCATTATAAAGCATTTCTGTTCCTTTTACTTTTCCATCTAAAGAATATCCAGCAATATGAGGAGTTCCTATATCAACTAAATTAAGCAATTCAAGATTTATTTTTGGTTCATTATTCCAAACATCTAAAACTACGCCTTTTAAATGTTTTGTTTTTAAAGCATTTAATAAACTTTCTTCTTCAATTACTTTTCCTCGACAAGTATTAATTAAAATACTTCCTTTTTTCATTTTGCTTAAAAAAAGATCGTTCACTAAATGATATGTTTTATCTATTCCTTCCATAATTAAAGGAACATGAAGGGTAATAATATCTGCTTTAAAAATTTCATCTAATGGCAAGAAATAAGGATTTTTAGTTTTACGAAATAAAGGGGGGTCGTTTTGAAGAATTTGCATTCCTAATGCTTTTGCTTTTTCTATTACTTTACTTCCAACATTTCCTATTCCAATAATTCCAACAGTTTTTGTACTTAAATCAATTTGAAATTTTTTAGACAAAGCCATTAAAGCTGAAAGAAAATATTCAGCTACTGAATTAGCATTTGAACCAGGAGCACTTGCAAATGCAATATTTTGTTTTGAAAGATATTCTGTATCAATATGATCTGTTCCTATTGTGGCTGTACCTACGAATTTAACAGAGGTTTTATCAAGTAAATCTTTATTTACTTTTGTTATAGAGCGAACTAATAAAATATCTGCTTTATTTAAAATATTAGAAGATATTTTTCTTCCAGATAAAAGATGTATTTCTCCTATATTTTTAAAAGCTTCTTTTACATAAGGAATATTTTCATCTGCAACAATAAACATAAAAACCTCTATGTTTTTTTATTAAAATTTTTAAGCAAAGATTGCAAATGTCCTTTTTGAGCAATTACTTCTTCTGTAATTAAGCATTCTTTAAGTCCTTCTATTGAAGGGGCTTCATACATTATTTCTAACATTGTTTCTTCTAATATTGATCTTAAGCCCCTGGCTCCAATTGATTTTTTAATTGTTTGTTTTACTATAGAAGATAAAGCTTCTTTTGTAAAATCTAATTTAATTCCTTCTATTTCTAAAATTTTTTGATATTGTTTAATAATTGCATTTTTTGGTTCTGTTAAAATTTGCATTAAAGCTTTTTCATCCAAATTTTCCATTATTCCAACAATAGGAAGTCTTCCAACAAATTCTGGAATTAATCCATATTTTATTAAATCTTCAGGAGCAACTTGAGAAAGAATTTCAGTTAAAGATATTTCTTTTTTAGATTTTATTTCTGCTCCAAAGCCAACTGTTTTTCGACCAATTCTTTCTTTAATAATTTTATCTAATCCAACAAATGCTCCACCACAAATAAATAATATATTTGTTGTATCAACTGGAATAAATGTTTGTTGAGGATGTTTACGACCTCCTTGAGGTGGAATATTGGCTATTGTTCCTTCTAATATTTTCAACAAAGATTGTTGAACTCCTTCTCCTGAAACATCTCGAGTAATAGAAACATTTTCTGATTTACGAGCTATTTTGTCTATTTCATCAATATAAATTATTCCTTTTGATGTTTTTGCTACATCAAAATTACAGTTTTGAAGTAATCTTAAAATAACATTTTCTACATCTTCTCCAACATATCCAGCTTCAGTTAAAGTGGTTGCATCAGCAATAGCAAAAGGAACATCTAAAATTTTAGCAAGAGTTTGAGCAATAAGAGTTTTTCCAGTTCCTGTAGGTCCTATTAAAAGAACATTGCTTTTTTCTATTTCTATATTTGAAGAATTGATATTTGCATTTATTCTTTTATAATGATTGTAAACTGCAACACTTAATATTTTTTTTACTTTTTCTTGTGAAATTACATAATTATCTAAAGTAGATTTAATTACTTGTGGTTTTGGAAGTTGATTTGGAAATTGATAATGATTATTAATATGAGTTTTTTCTGTAAGTTCTTTTTTTATTATTTCTGAACATAAAGAAATACATTCATTACAAATATAAGCAGAATTTCCTGTAACTATTTTTTCAACTTCATTTTGAGGTTTTCCACAAAATGAACAATTAATAGAAGTTTTTTTATATTTACTTGCCATTGTTTTCCTAATTTTTAATATTTTATACCAAATCACATTCAAATACTAACTGTGTGGCTTTTTTCAAAGTAACACTTATATACTTTCGTTGCCTTCTGGTCTTGTTATTATTTTGAATGCAATTTAATATTAATTTTTTTTAATTTAAAAAATAGATTTTTGTGTTTTGATTTTATTTTTTATTAAATAAATTATTTTCTATGAGTAATTACTTCATCGATAATTCCATAATCTTTTGCTTCTTCTGCAGACATAAAATAATCTCTATCTGTATTTTTTTCAATTTTTTCTAATGGTTGTTTTGTATGTTTTACTAATAAATCATTAAGTTTTTTGCGGGTATATAAAATTTCTTTTGCTTGAATATCTATATCTGATGCTTGTCCTTGTACTCCGCCTAATGGTTGATGAATAAGAATTCTTCCATTAGGTAAAGAATATCTTTTTCCTTTTGTTCCAGCTGCTAAAAGAAGAGAACTCATACTTGCTGCAAATCCTACACAAGTAGTAGATATATTGGGTTTAATAAATTGCATTGTATCATAAATGGCTAAGCCATCATTTACTATTCCACCAGGACTATTGATATACATATGAATATCTTTGTCTGGATCTTCAGCTTCTAAAAATAAAAGTTGAGCAACAATTAAATTGGCAACATAAGAATCAATTGGTGTCCCAATAAATATAATTCTATCTTTAAGTAATCGAGAATATATATCATAAGATCTTTCTCCTCGAGATGTTTGTTCTACTACTATAGGAATTAAATTCATAATTATCTCCTTTTTTAGAGTTTGTTCAAAAATGGAATATAATTTTAAAATTAAAAAATTTAGTTTTTTTTAATTTGTTTCAATAAGTCCATAAACCATATTATCAAGTTCATAAACTACATTTACTTTATTTGTTTCATCATTTAAAAAAACAAGGAAATTATTTTCAAC
>JBDRGX010000141.1:0-6127 GCA_043817485.1 bacterium | reverse complement strand
CCAATTAACAAAATAGTTTCTTTTTTAAATTGAGAAGCAATTTCTTTTACCAATTCAAAATCAAACCAATTAGAAATAGTTCCCATAAAACCAATAATTTTGCTTTTTATATTTTTTAATTTTTCTGGGATAAAATATATTTTATCTTTATCAAAATGTTTTGTATCTACACCATTACCAATTAAATATATTTTTTTAGAAGGATTGATTTGTTTTATTTGATTAAATAAAAAATTTGAACTTGCAAAAACAGTATCACTTATAGAAATAGTTTTTTCAAAATATTCTTTTGCCCATAAAGGTGTATTTTTAAAAGCAAGAAAATTATCACAATAATCAAAATATATTTTAATTGGTTTAAATACTTTTAAAATATTTGCCCAATAAATGTTTTCAGTAATAATAACTGGATTTTTATATTTTTTTTTTATCAATATACATATCCATAAAGATATTATTATTTCTATTAATGTTCTTATAATTTTAATAGAAAAAAATTTTTCAAGTATTTTGTAATTAGTATTATTTAAAAATGGAATTTTTAAAATTTTAATATTTTTATATTGATTTTTATAATTTGATTTTTCTTTTAATTTAAAAGGAGAAATTGCTAAAATTTGCCAATTTAACGGAAATCTTTTAATAAAATGTTCTTTTCTTTCTATTATAGAAAACCAACCAACGCTTGAAATAAAAATAATATTCATTTATAAAAACCTTCTTGTATTCTACCAAAAATTATAAAAATTTCTTTTTGCTTTTAAATAAATTAAAAAATAGATATTTTTGAATTTCAGCTAAAAAATATTTATTTAAATAATCATTTTTTATTTTTTTATTTTTTTGAATTTTTTTTCTTTTTTTTAAAAGTTTTTTTATATTCCATAAAGCAACTAAAAATCCTTTGATTACAGGTATATTTTTATTTACAAACAAATAATAAAAACTTAAAAGAATGTGATAAAAAATCATAAAAGGTAAAAATTTAATAAAATATATTAAAGGTAAATTTTTGACTAATGTATAAAATTTATTTCTTTCTACTAAAAATTTTATTTTATTAAATCCAAATGTTTTACTTGTTGCTCCATGTATATGATAAACAATTGCTTCTGGAACATACAAACATTTCCATCCTTGTAATTGAGCACGAAAAGCTAAATCTGTATCTTCATAATAAGCAAAATAATCTTCATCAAATAAGCCAATTCCTTCTAACATTTCTTTTTTATAAAGAGCTGCACAAGCACAAGGACCAAAAATTTCTTTTACTTTTTTTTCATTTGTATCTTTTTGCCAACTACCTATATTATAAGCACATCCATTTTTAGATAAAATAATTCCATTAGAATATACAAATTCTGGAAACTCATAATAAACAATATGAGAAGCACACATACCAACTTGATTATCTAAATTGGCTTTTTCAACTAATTGTTTTAACCAATTTTTATCTACTTTTGTATCATTATTTAAAGTTATAATATATTTACCTTTTGCTTTTTTAATACCAGAATTAGTTCCTTCAGCAAATCCTAAATTTTTTTGATGACTAATTATTTTTATTTCTGAAAATTTTTCTTTTACAAATTCTACAGAATTATCATTAGAACCATTATCTACTAATATAACTTCAAAATCTTTAAATAATTGTTCTTTCAAAGATTGTAAACAAGTATTTAAATATTTATAACCATTATAATTGCAAATAATAACTGATGCTATATTTTTTTTATTTGTATTCATATTTTTTTAATAATTCTTGTATTATTTGTTTTTTGGGTTGTATTTTATATCTTTTAATTAACATTTTAGGTAAATAAAATAATGCAAAAAAATAAGATTTACACAAAATAAAAAAGAATTTTAAAATTGAATTTTTAGATTCTTTTCTTAAAATAGGTTTTTTGAAAAAATTAAAATAACGAAAAATTGTATAAAAATTTGCTTTTAAAATTTGCTTAAAATTTAAAAATTTTATTACATTAAAAATTCTATTTCTTTCAGTATAATAAAGTTTAAATAAAGAATATATTCCCGTACTTGCAGAACGATGATGAAAACAAATTGCATCTGAAACAAATACAGCTTTCCAGCCTTTGATTTGAGCCCTTAATGCTAATTCATCATCTTCTCTATAACAAAAATAATTTTCATCAAATAAACCAATTTCTTCTAACATTGTTTTTCTATACATTGCACAAGCAGCAGAAGGTCCTAAAATATCATATTCTTTATCATATTGTCCTTTATCTAATTCATCAATCCCTCTATTAAAAGTAGTCAAATCGGGTGTTATTAAAATACCCGTAGAATTTATTATTTTAGGATTGTGATAATATAGAATTTTAGATCCCCACATTCCTATTTTATCATTTTTAATATTTTTAGATAAATTTTCTAACCAATTTTTTTGAACAATTACATCATTATTTAAAACAATTATAAATTCTTGTTTTGCTTTTTTAATTCCTTGATTTACTGCTTTACAAAAACCTAAATTTTTTTTATTTTCTATTATAATAATATCAGAATATATTTCCTTTAAAAATTGAACAGAATCATCTTTTGAACCATTATCAATAACAATAATTTCATAATTTTGAAAAGATTGTTTTTTTAAAAATAAAATACATTCTTCTAAATATTTTTTGCCATTCCAATTAGGAATAATTATGCTAAACATTTTTTTTTAAAATCTCTTTATATAAATTTTCGTACATTAAACTAATTTTTTCTAAAGAATATTCTTTAACTTTTTCTTTATTTGCATTACCCATTTTTTTTCTTAGATTTTCATCATTAAATAATAAAGATATTTTTTCACAAACTTCTTTGAAATTTGTGAAATCAA
The DNA here is from genome assembly GCA_043817485.1 of bacterium. GTDB lineage: Bacteria > JBDRGX01 > JBDRGX01 > JBDRGX01 > JBDRGX01 > JBDRGX01. The sequence continues at coordinate 3,273 of JBDRGX010000141.1, read as the reverse complement.
CTAAAAAGGCATTTTCTTCATTTTTCAAAAAATCAACTTGTCCTCCATTTTTTTCAGCAATTATAGATAACGCTGAATACATTGCTTCTAAAAAAACAATGCCAAAAGCTTCATGTGATGAAGGAAGAACAAATAAATCAGAATAGGACAAATAATTAAATTTTTCTTGTTCTGTTAAATATCCTAAAAATTGTACATTGATTTTTAATTGTTTTTTTAACTCTTCTAATTTTTTTCTTTCAGGCCCTTCTCCAATAATAATAAGTAAAATTTTTTCTTTATTTTCAAAACAAGATAATGCCTTTAATAAAATATCATATCTTTTTCTTTTAATTAATCTACCTATTGAAATAATAATAAATGTTTTTGAATCTAAATTTAATTCTTTTCTTGAAACAACTTTATAATTCATAATAGGTAAAGGATTAGGAATAATTTGTATATTATCAAAAATTTGATAATACTTATTTATTTTATTTTTCATATCAGAAGAAACTACAACAATTTTTTTTGAATTTTTCAATACATAAGAAACAATTTTTTTTAAAATAAAATTTTTATGTGGAGAAAATTTTTTACTCGGATCATAAATATCTCCTCCATGAGTACTAATTATACAAGGAATTTTAAATATTTTAGATAAAATAACACCTACAATCCCTGAAGGAATCGCAAAATGAGCATTAATTAAATCAATTTTATTTTTTTTAAGTAATTTATAACCTTGATACAAAGCAGATGGAATAAAAAAAAGAAGAGAAAAAAAAGAAGAAATTTCTTTTTTTGCTCTAAATAAAACTGGTACACGATAAATATTTATATTAAAAATATTAGAAAACTTGTCTAATCCTTTAAACAAACTTGTAATAACTACTACATTATGATTTTGAGCCAAAATTTTTGCTACATAAAAATTAGCAACACCTCCTCCTCCGCCTAAAGGAGGAAATTCATAATTTATATAAAGAATATTCAAAAGAGACCTCTATTAAAATATAAAAGAAAACCAGAAATAAATTTGAAATTTTCAATTTAAAATAAATTCGAATATTTCTACCAAAGGGAAAATTCGAAATCCAAATATCATAGAAATTTTAGATTTTGGATTTTAGATTGAGGATTAACGAATATCGAAACCCAAAATAAATTTTCAATTTTCAATAAATACAAATGTTTCTACCAATATATTCCAAAAATAATATTTTATGTCAATAAATCTTTTATTTTTTACAAAAAAAATTAAATTTAAAAAATTTGACAAATCAAAAAAATCATTGTAAAAATTTTCTACCTAAAAACTTTGATTTTTACAAAAAAAATAAGGAGAAATAATAATATGAATAAATTTAAAAACCAAAAAGGAAGTCTTTGGATTGTTATTTTATCTTTTATTTCTATTATAACAATTTGCGCAACTTTTTTGCTTCAAAAAAATAGTTTTCTTTCTTGTTTAATTAGAGAAAAAAAAGAAGAATTTCAATGTTTTAATTTATTAGAATCTGCAATTCAACGATCTTTAACTATTATTCACGAAAAAGTAGCAAATAATATATCTCCTACAGGTCCTTATATTTATAAAATAAAAGATGATTATCCAAATGAAACAAGTAATTTAGCAAAACAAGTTATTGATTTAGAAATTATCGATGAAAGGCCTAATACTAATTATTGTATTGTAATTGCTTCTATGAGAAAACCTTATAAAAAAACAGGAAGTAATCAATATATTAAATATACAAAAACATCTATTGTTAAAAAATTTGTTACATATCCATTAAATTATGTTTTAGTTACAAGAAATGCTTTATTAGAAGTTAATAGTAATGGGAATTTGAATATTACTGGACATCTTCATTCAGACAGAGTTTCAAATCCATCAATAAATCTTTCAAGTTCAGGAAATATGAATATCACAGGAAATGTTGAAGCTCTTAATGGAATTTCTAAATCTGGAACTATTACTATTGATGGACAAGAACTAAGCCCATATCCTCTTATTGATCAAATAGTAGGACCTGGTGTTTATCCTACTACTATTGATATGCCTATATTAGAATCACCTTCATCACCAGATTATACTCCTTTAGTTCAACTTAGAGATCCAATATTAGGAAGACCAGATTTAACTGCAACAAATACACTTCCAATTGGATTTACAGGGAATCCAGACCCTCCAAGTTATAGTATTGTTCCTGCTGATTATCTTGCTTCTGCTCAATATGTTTTTATTCGTGGCGGAGTTATTGAACCTAATCCACCTATTGTTGCTGGACCAGGTAATGCAACTTGGGATAATGTTAACGGAATTCTTTATTTAAGTGGCAATATTAATTTACCTGGAAACGCAATTCAATCTGGAATAATTTATGTAGAAGGAGATATTGTATTAGGAGATGGACATAACCCTCCTGATACAGCAATCAATATTACTGGACAAGGTGCCTTAATTGCTACTGCTTCTTCAGAAACTTCTCCAATAAGACCTGGAAATATTCAAACAATACTTAGTGAAAGAGGATTTATTGATTTTTCTTTTATATCACCACATTCTAATTTTTTAAATCCTGCTGGAAATAAAACTTTATCTGTTGGAATGTTAGCTACTAATATTTTATTTGGAGATATTATATATATACCTGTAGAGACTAAAAGACCTATTTATCCTACAACAGATATAATGATTAATGCACCTTTTTGTTCTTTAAATGAGCTAGTTTTAGTTTCCATTTTTAATATAGCACCACATTCTTTAATTATCAATGCTGAATTAAGAAGTTATGCTACTACTATTCCAAATTCACCAACTCCTAAAGGTATAATTATTTATCATTATGCTGGAAACATACAAAATGAAAACATACAAAATAATGCAAATATTTATTCACAAGCAGATGTAAAAATTATAGCAGGGACACAAGTTCCTACAGAAATAAATGGAAATATTGCAGCAAGAAATTATATTAATATTCATAGTGTAACAAGTAAATTAATAATCAATGGAGATCTTTGGGCTGGAGGTTGGACTGGGAATGTCCCCTATCATGGAATTGAAATTACTTCTGAGGCAATGACTGGTCAAGGATTAGTTTTAACTGGTGATTTATTTGCTTATGCTTGGGATGATGTCCCTAATAAAAAAACACACGGTGGTATTAGAACAGGAATTTATAGTGGTGCAGAATATTCAGGAAAAATATATACACCTGGGAGTATTAATTTATTTAATGCAGAAAAAAATGTTAATTCAGGAGATGTTAATTTAGGATATGTTGA
>JBDRGX010000140.1:0-4887 GCA_043817485.1 bacterium | reverse complement strand
CTTTATATCAACTAATTTAAGTCTTTATATATACAATTGATAATTAATGGCAAAACTATCCCATATATAGTATTTATTGCTAATATTGGCACAACATGTTGTATACTTCTCATGCCAAATTTCTATTGCGACACAGTCTCTATCAGAAAGGGTTAGCAAAATTCAAAATACAAAACTCATAAGGAAAAAAATGCAAAAAAAAATTTTCATAACAATTATTTTTTTTATAATTTTTAATTTTTCTTTATCTTTACAAATTAAAAGCAATTTAGATTCAACTTCTTCTTGTATTTCAGTTAGCATAGAAATTCCTAATTTGAATATTGAACAAAAAAATGAAACTCATTTTATAACATTTTCAGAAAGCAAAATTTATGCAGAAAAAAACAAACCACAAATTCCAACAAAAACAATTTTTTTACTTATTCCTTATGAAAAAGAAATCGAAAAAATAGAAATTGTTTCTTCTGAAAAAATAAAAATAGAAGGACAATATAATCTCGAAAATTCTTCAGGACCTATTCCTCTTTCTTTTAAAAATAATTTTTCCTCTCACTCAACAATTTGCGAAAAATCTTCTCAACAAGTTCCTCTAATTAATTCATTTTATCCCGAAGAAATCATAAAACCTGCATCCTTACAAATTATGCAAGGATATAAATTACTTCCTTTAATAATTTTTGGAGCTTTATATAATCAAGCAACAAAAGAACTTATTTGGATAAAAAAAATCAATTTTAAAATTTTTCTTAAAAACAGTAAATCTTTAATTTCATTTTCTCCTTATAATCAAACGCTAAAACAATTAGTTTCTAATCAAGAAATTTTCTCTACTTATTCACCCTTACAAAAATTAAATAATATTAAAAAATATTATCTTATTATTACTACAAATGAAATGAAAAATGCTTTTTTAGATTTACTTGATTTTAAAAAAACAAAAGAATTTGAAGGAGAACTTAAAATAATAGAAGAGATTCATAATGAAAATGGATTTGATTTACCAGAAAAAATTAGAAATTATATCAAAAAATGTTATCAAGAAAAAAAAGAATATCAAATATTTGTTCTTTTAGGAGGTGATGTTTGGAGATATAAAAGAAATCCAGAAAATGATACTGCAATTATCGCAAAAGAAGAACTAATTCCTACAAGAATAATAGAAGGAAAAGTAACTGGAACTGTTTTAGTAGACCCAGTCGCATTCAAAATGATAACAAAGGCACAAGGAGAAGACGACAAAAACGTATTAAAGAATTCCACCCCTGTCCTAACGGACACCCCCGCCAGCGGGGGACATAAGAAGCCGATGACAAAGCCAACACAGTTAGCGTTTGAAAGCAACTTGGTATTAGAAAAAAATGAATTTAAAGCAGATATATCTTGCGATTTATATTATTCTTGTTTAGATGACAGTTGGGGAGAAGACAAAAATAAAAATGGAATACTTGAAATTGTAGAAATGAATGCAAACATTGATTTATTACCAGAAATATATATTGGAAGAGCACCTGTTGATACATTAGAACAAGCACAAAATTTTGTTAACAAAATAAAAATTTTTGAAACTTCTTCTCGTGAACATTTAAAAAAAGCACTTTTTTTATGCTATAGATTTGATGATATAAATGATAGTATCTCTATCGCAGAATCTATTCAAAAAGAAATGCCACAAGAAATTACTATTTTCAAAAGATACGAAAGTACTCAAGAACTTGCCCCAGAAAATGTATTTCCTTTGTTATCAGAAGTAGGAATATTTAATCATACTGGACATGCAAATTTATCAGGATTTGGCTCTATTTATAGCAATAATTTATTTTCTTTACAACTTAATAAAACCAGAAATTATTTAAGTCCATCTTCAAATTTTTATATATTTAATTCTTGTGGTTGTTATACAACAGCTTTTCAAGAAGATCCTTTCAAAACAAATGAAGAAATAAAAATAAAAGAAAGAGAAAAAACTAATGACTCACAATTTTATCTTTTTGATGATTGTATCTCTGAAGAACTTCTTTTAAATCCAAAATCCGGAGCAATTGCTTGTATAGGAAATTCTTCGTATGGATTATATGATGAAACTAATGCTCAACTTTATAGCGGAGAATACCAAATGGAATTTTATAATCAGTACATAAGAAAAGGAATTACATTTTTAGGTGAAATTTTATCTAAAAGTAAAATTCCTTTTGTTCCTTATTCTGGACCAGAAACACCCTATCTTTGGATACAATTTTGTCTTAATCTTTTAGGAGATCCTTCTTTAGAATTAACACTTCCTCAAGAAAAAATACAATTTTCTGGAATCAATTTTCCAAATGAAAAATCTTATTTTCAAATTACCCAAAAAAAACAAAAATTTAATTTAATAATCTCTCTTAAAAACTTTACTTTACAAAACATTACAAATATACAAGCAACTATTTCTACAAATGATAAATATACATCTATTATAAAAAATACTGCTAATTTTACTCTTTCTAATAATAATGAATTTTCTAATCAAAATGATTCTTATGTTTTAGAAATCAGTCCTGATTGTCCTTATGAATATAAAATTTGTTTTAAATTAAACATTACATCTTCTGGATATAATGGAGAAGATATTTTTAGTTTATCTGTAATTAATTTTCTTAATGCAATGAACGAAATTAAAGTTTATCCTAATCCTTGCAATTTAATTAGTAGCAATGCTTTAAATTTTATAAATATTCCTTATAACTCTAATGCAAAAATAAGTATTTATAATTTAGCTGGAGAATTAGTTAGGGTATTAAAAGAAAATGTAGAAATAAAAGAAGATAATAATAGAAAATTAACTCCAAGAGTTGAAAATTGTTTTTGGGATAAAAAAAATCAAACAGGTATTTTATTAGAACAAGGAATATATTTATATATAATTGAATGTAATCAAGGAATAAAAAAAGGAAAAATAGCACTTATAAAAAAATGAAAAAAATTGGGTTAATTTATCATCAAGATTATCTTGAACATAATACTGGCCATCATCCAGAAAATAAATATAGACTTATTTATACATTAAAACATTTACAAAAATCTTTTTTAAAAAAGCATCTTATTTATATTTCTCCATTAAAAGCAGATGAAAAATATTTACAACTTATTCATACTCAAAAATACATAGATTTTGTTAAAAAATCTTGCAAAAATGGAAATAAATTTATTGAAAAAGATACTCCTATTTGTGAAAATTCTTTTAATGTCGCTTTATTAGCAGTAGGTGGTGTTTTTTCTGGAATTGATGCTGTAATGAAACAAAAAGTTTCTTCTGCTTTTGTGCTTTTACGACCTCCTGGACATCATGCAGAAAAAGATAAAGCAATGGGTTTTTGTCTTTTCAATAATATTGCTATTGGAGCTAAATATATTCAACAAAAATATAATATTCAAAAAATTTTTATTATTGATTTTGATGTTCATCATGGAAATGGAACACAACAAGCTTTTTATGAAGATCCTTCGATTTTTTTTACTTCAATTCATCAATATCCTTTTTATCCCGGAACTGGAAATAAAAATGAAATAGGTGAAAAAAAAGGAAAAGGTTTTACTTTAAATATACCTTTAAGCGTTAATTCTGGAAATGAAGAATATGAAAAAAATTTTGAAAAATATATATTTCCAGAAATAAAAAAATTTAAACCAGACTTTTTTTTAATTTCAGCTGGATTTGATGCTTATGAACAAGATCCTTTATCTAATATGAACTTAACAATAGAAGGATTTAATAAAATTGGAAAATTGATTTCAGAAATATCAAATATTTATTCTAATGGAAAAATAGTTTCAATACTTGAGGGTGGATATAATATAAACAAATTGCCTTATTTAATAGAAGCATATTTAGAAGCATTTATATAATTTTAATTTAAAGGAATTTGTATTCTTTTTATTTCTAAAGATTTTCCAGAAATAGCATCTATTTTTACAACAACTCCACACAATTTAATATCTTCTTTTGCTACTTCATATTTAATAGGTATTTGAGTAAGAAATTTTTTTAAAATAATATTTTTTTCTGAGCCAATAACAGAATCAAAAGGACCAGTCATTCCTGCATCTGTAATATATGCTGTTTCTTGAGGAAGAATCCTTTCATCAGCAGTTTGCACATGCGTATGAGAACCTATTATAGCTGAAACTTTTCCATCTAAAAACCAACCTAATGCTATTTTTTCTGAAGTAGCTTCTGCATGAAAATCTATTAAAATAATATTTGTTTCTTTTTTTAATTTTTCTATTTCTCGTAAAGCTACATAAAAAGGTGATTCTAAAGAAGTCATAAAAACTAAACCAGCTAAATTTATTACTCCTATTTTTTCTCCCGTTTTTATTTCAAATACTCTTGCTCCAGTACCACTAACACCATTACAATAATTAGCTGGTCTTAAAATATTATTGCTTTTATCTAAATAATCAAATATTTCCTTTTTATCCCAAATATGATTTCCAGAAGTAAGACAATTTATTCCTAATTCACATAATTCATTTGCAATATTAGGAGTTACACCAAATCCTCCAGCTGCATTTTCTACATTAGCAATTACAAAATCTATATCTAATTTTTTTTTTAGATCTGGTAATAATTGAGATACAGCTTGTCTCCCTGGTTTTCCTATTATATCTCCAATAAAAAGAATTTTTAAAAATTTTTTTTTCATAATTATTTTAATTTCCTCTTTGAACCGACACATCTTGTGAACCTATGATTTTTGGACCTACGATTTAAATCGTAGGTTCAAAATGTTGGTTCAAAATACATTGATTCACTATATAAGCGATTCACTATACAAGATAAAAACCACTTTTTCTTTTAATTTTCTTCAATTATTTTAATTTCCTCTTCTGTAAGTTCATAAAGTT
>JBDRGX010000139.1:0-15205 GCA_043817485.1 bacterium | reverse complement strand
CTTTATATCAACTAATTTAAGTCTTTATATATACAATTGATAATTAATGGCAAAACTATCCCATATATAGTATTTATTGCTAATATTGGCACAACATGTTGTATACTTCTCATGCCAAATTTCTATTGCGACACAGTCTCTTATTAACCCCCCAACTTCTTCTTAAATTTTTTAACTATAGCCTTTTTTCCATGATCACTTGTTTACAGACTAAATCAACAATCTTTTTTGGATAACTTGGCTTGATGACCCAACATGAAAACCGTGTCTTAATACTTTTATGTAATTACGATATGGTCGCACTGTAAGTCACTTATCATAAAATTGAATTTTAAGACTAACGTATTGTTAGATAACAATTTTTATTTTACTTCTATTTCAATTGGTTCTACGATATTTTCTATTTCTGGTTCATAATATTTATAAATTTTAGATTTAGGAGTTTTTGCTTTAATTGGATATTTTGCTTTTAAACGATAAGAAAATATTATTGGTTTTGTATTGTTTAATTCTTCAATATAAATAATAATTTGCCTATCAGTTAAATTAAATTTATTGAAAACTTTATTTTGCACTAATTTTGTTAAATCCTCTGATAAAATAGTAAATGCAGGAGGTATTCCTAAATCTGCAATAATCATTTTAGCAATTCCATGTATCATATTTTTTATTTCTATTTGACAAGTAATAATATCATCTTTTATCAAAGTTGTTTTATCATATTTTAAATCAATTTTTATTATTTCTTTTGTTTCTTTTTTAATTTCCCAAGGTAAATAAAATTTATTTACAATTTGATAAAATGTACTTCCTTGCCCAGTAAATGTAATTTTAATTTGATTATCGCCTTTTTTAACATATTTTTTTAAACTAACTAATCTTAAAATATTACTATTTTCTGAATTAATGTCAAAATTTGTTACTTCTTGATTATTTGCTAATATTTTTATTTTTGCATTTATATTTTGTTTTGATCCTTCCAAAGATAAAATTAAAGATTTTAAAACTAATACTGTTGCTTGTGTAGAATACCATGTACCATTAGAATCTTTTTCTTGAATTAAAAAAGCTAATGCTTTATTTATTGTTTCTGGATATTTTTGAGATTTTAATAAAGCATAAGTAATTAAGGATGTTGTTTCTAAATGAGCAGTTTTGTTTTTAGAATAAGTAATTGTAGAAATGTCAGATGTCCAATATACTATATTATTTTCTTCTTTTTTCTTTTTATCTAATTTTTTTAAAATTTCTAAAGTAAATTTATTATCTTTATTATAGACTACCATAGCATTTGCACATAAGCCCAAAATATAAGCATCATCATTTTCTTTTAAATTATTTTTAAGATAATTTACTGCTTTTTCTATTTTATCATTTTTCAAACCAGATTCTAAAAGCCCCCACAAAATATAACTTGTAACTAATAAATTACTGTTTTGAATTTTTTGCCAAATATCACTATGCAAATATTCTTTATCGGGAATCCATGAACCATCTGCTTGTTGTTTATCTAAAAGCCAATTTTGTGTTCTTTTGATAACTTCTTCATCTATATTATGCACATTTTTCATATCATTAAATTCCATTAATCCATAAGCTGTAAGAATTTGATTTGCTGGAGCATTTCCAAACCAACTAAAACCATTTCCAGAAACTTCAAAACTTAAAAGCCGTTGATATCCTAAATTGATAAATTGTTCTGCTTTCATTTGTAATTCAGGTGTTATCATTTTTGATTTTTTAATATAATCTAAAACTAAAATGTTTGGATAAGTTACTGATGATGTTTGTTCAAAACAACCAAATGGCATTCGAAAAATTTTATCTAAACCTTCAATTATTTGTGAAAAAGTATTAGGATATATTTTTACTAATATATTAGAAGCTTTGTCTATGGCATTATCGGGAATATTGATTGTTTGTTCTATATCTTTTTCTAATTTATTATTTATAACTTTTTCTATTTCTTGTCCATTTGGAATTATTTCAATTTGACGAGTAATAGCATCATTTTTTTTATTTCCATATCCAAAAACTGTTAATTTTTGCCAACCAATTTCTTTTATTTTTAAAGAAAAATAAACAACACTTACTTCATTTGCTTTTAATGTAAGATTTTTTTCTGATGTATCTTGTAAATCAAACCATTCTTGTTTTTCTAAAAGTATTTTAATTTGTTGAGTATCAGGAAGATAATTATATATTGCAACTGGAATAGAAACAACATCTCCTTGAGTTAATTGAACAGGAGCATCAATATCTATAAAAAATTCTTGAAAAACTCGAATTTCTTTTGAAATACTTCCTAATTCTCCTTTCAAAGAAGAGCCAATAGCACTTAATCTCCAAGTAGTAATAGAATCAGCTAAAGGAATTTTTAATGTAGCAAAACCTTTGTCATCAGTAATTAGATTTGGTTCTACAAAAAGAGTTTCTGGAAAATGTTGTCTTATTTTAACTGGTTCTTTTGATAAAGCAGTTTCTGTTTTTTTTTCTGAAATATTTACAGAAATTGCTTTAATTCCTCTTGAAAAGTTTTGCGGCATTTCTTTTTGTATTTTTATAAAATCATACAAATTACAGGTTATGTCATCTATGCTATTTTTAATACCATCTGGACCTATGCTTATGAGATTAAAATCATATAAAGAATATTGATTAGCAGGTAAAATAAAATTATATTTATTCCCCCAAGGATCTTTAAGATTTTTTGCTTTTAGTAAACCTTTTTTAATAAGTTGTTTAATTCCAAATTTTTGTAAATTTACTTTTGGATATTTTTGATAATGGGTTTCAATTGCATTTAAAAATATTTCTGCATCTTTTTCAACTAAACTATGCAAATATTTTTTGATTTTTTCTATTTTTTCTTTATATGAATTTATTTCTAAAGTGAATTCATTAAGGTTTTCAAATGAAGATAAAAGCATTTTTGTTGCTTCTAATTGGTCTTCTTTTATTAAAGGTTTTGTTATTTCTTGAAGAGTAAAATTATGAATTTCATATCTTGGAGTCATAATTTCTTTTTCTAACATAAAATAAATTTTTTCTAATCCTGGTTGCATTTCTTGTAAAGCAAATACACTTTCATCAACTACTGTAATTCCTAAAGCTGCTAATATTCCTTTATTTTTTTTATTTTTTATTTCAAAATTTAAAATAGCTTCTTCTGCTGGTAAATAAATATCTTTATCAGTAGAAATTTTTATTTCTAAATCGTTTTTGGGATTAACAAATATTATTTTAGTATCACGAATAATATTGCCACTTGGAGGAATAATATAAGAATGCAATTCTAATGTTCCAAAAAAATCATTACTGAGAACAAAATTTAAGTTTGCTTTTCCATTTTGAATTTCAAGAGATTGAGTTAAAATAGTTTGCTTATTTTTAATAATATCCAAATATACTGTTCCAGTTTTTTGAGAAGTAAAAATATCTGCAATTAAATTTTCTCCTACTTTATAAACTGCTTGATTAGTCTGCAAAAGAATACTTTCTTCTTTTTGTTCAAAACTAAATTGAAATTCTTTTTTTGTTTTATTTCCTTTGTCATCTTGGGCTAAAATCATAATTTTAAAAGGAGATTTTTTAGGAAAAACAGAATATTTTGTAATACCTAAATTATTTGTTTTTAATTTTGTGTTATCAATTGTAATTTCTGTTGAAGCTGCTTGATGATCTGGGTAAGTAGTTAAAATGTAAAGATTATTTTTGATATTAGCCACTAATGAGCCACTTTCTGGAATTGCTGTAATACATAATGGCTCTGATGAAATTGGAATATTTGAACTAATTGCTTCTTTATGATTTGCTGTATCTATGATATTTATTTTTACATTAATTAAAGATTTACCTTGTTCTAATGGTTGTCCAACAAAATAAGAAGGTAATTTATATTTTAATTCATAAATTCCAGAATCATTCAAATTTCCTTCTATAAGAGCAAATTCTTCAAAATTTATATCAAATTTAGAAAGAGAAATAATTATTTTTGCGTTTGAAACTGGCTTCCCAAAAAAATAATTCGCTTCAATAATAGCTTTCAATTCTTGTTCTGGGGCATAGAAATTTTTTTCTGGGTTAAAATGTATTTTAAATTTAGGTAATACATATTTATCAATATTTATTTTTTTTTCTTGTTTTGTTTCATTTAAAATTGCTCTTATTGTATATGTTCCTAAATTAATTTCATCTGCTAATTGAAATTTAGTATCACAAATACCAAATAAAGAATTAATAAATTTTTGTTTAAAAACTTTATTTCCTTTAGGATCTTCTATTTCTACTATTATTTCTTTATTTTTCAAAGGTTTTAAATCAAAACTATTTAAACTTAAAATTCTAATATGAATAATTTGATTAGGTTGATAAATAGGTTTATCTGTAGTTAATAAAATTTTATATTGTTCTTCAATTGTAATATCTTTTTTTATTTCATCAATTTTGTTAGAAGTTATAGTTTTTATTGTAAGTTCTTGTTTTCCTTTTAAGTCTTTTGGTAAGGTAAATTGAGCATCAATAGTTCCTTGTTTATTAGTTTTTCCGCTAAATAATTTTATATTTCCTATTTTAATATAAATTTTTGCATCTTTAATAAGTTGTTGTTGAAAATTTTTAACTACGATTCTTAAAGAAATTTTACTATTTGTTATCCATTTATTTTGTCCTAAAACATAGGTATAATGACCAGATAAAATTTGTTTAAGCAATATATTTTCATTATTACTAAAAACAAAAGATGCTATAAAAGTAATAAGTAAAATTATTAAATATTTTTTCATTTTTTTTGACTTCTGAATTTTGTATTTTTTTTAAATTACTTTTTTTGATGGCAAATTAATATTAGATTTAATGATTATTAAAAATTATAAAAAAGACCAATTTCTCCTGTGAGACCTAGAGATAGTTTATCTATATTATTATGATAAATTGCAAATCCAACCATTATATCAAAAACAATATTATCAATTTTAATTTCAAGACCAGGACCTGCTCCAACATTGTTATTGATAGAGGTATTTTTTTTATTAAGAATATTTTTATCATCAATATAAGAAGTTTCTATAACTTGAAAATAATGATATCCCGTATAAAAAAATAAATTAGTTGTTTTTCCTTGTTTAAGTTTTTGTAAATAAGTAAGTCCTAAACTTATAGTAGAATTTTCTTTGTTTAAAAATGGTAAAAGGGTTATTTGAACTGCTTTTTTATTGTCAAACCATTTTCTAAAACTTACTCCTGTACCTGTTGTAAATCCAGCTGCTGCACCAATAGAATATTTATACTCTGACTCTGATATATTAGCAGCATCAGCAGTAGTAAAAATTTTTTCTTGAGAATAACTTAAAATTGGAATTAAAAACATTATTACTATTAAAATTAATTTTTTCATAAAAAATTACCTCCATTTATTTAATAGTTATTAACTACATGTTATAACTATTATGAAGAGTTATTTATTTTTATTTTATTGTCAATTTTTTTTAAATATTTGACAAAGATTAAAAAATATGTTTAGACTTTTTTCAATTTATAAATAATTTTAGGTTTATAAAAGGAAATTATGGTGAAAAATAATTTTTTAAAAAGCATTAGTTATAATGTTTTTTTATTAGGAATTGTTAGTTTTTTAAATGATGTAAGTAGTGAAATGATAATGTCTATTTTGCCAATGTTTATCTCATCATTAGGTGGTGGAGGATTGATTATTGGTTTAATTGGAGGAATAAGAGATAGTATCGCAGATATTTTAAAAGTTTTTTGTGGATATTTATCTGATAAAACAGGAAAAAGAAAAGTATTTGTTTTATTTGGTTATTTGCATTCATCTATTTTTAAATTGTTTTTATCTTTTTCTAAAACTTGTTCTCATGTTTTAATTTTTACTGGATTAGAAAGAATTGGAAAAGCAATAAGAGAACCTTCAAGAGATGCAATTATTGCAGATTCAATGCCACAACAAAAAGGAAAAGCGTTTGGATTTCATAGAACTTTAGATACGATTGGAGCAATTTTTGGTTCAATTGTTGCTTTTTTATTATTTTATTTTTTAAAAATTAATTTTAATTTTATTATTCTTATTGCTGCGATTATTTCATTTTTAACTTTAATTCCTTTATTTTTTGTAAAAGAGAAAAAAAAAGAAGAAAAAAAAATATTTTTTAAAATAGATATTAAAAATTTTTCTTTATCTTTAAAATTATTTATGTTAGTTTCTGGAATATTTACTTTGTCAAATTTTAGTTATATGTTTTTTATTCTTAAAGCACAAAAATTTTTCCCAAATAAGTTATCTATTAGTATTCCTATTTTATTATATATTTTATTTAATATTTTTTATGCAATATTTTCAATTCCTTTTGGTATTCTTTCTGATAAAATAGGAAGAAAAAAAGTAATTATTTTAGGGTATTTTTTATTTTCCATTGTTTCTTTTGGATTTGCATTTTGTCATTCTTTAATAGGTTTTGTAGTTTTATTTAGTTTATATGGATTAGTTTTTGCGATTATAAAAGGAAATGAAAAAGCTTATATTGCTGATATGTGTCCAAAAGAATTAAAAGCTACTTCATTAGGAATGTTTTATACAATAATGGGATTGATTGTATTACCAGCAAATTTAATAGCTGGAATTTTATGGAATTTTAATACAAATATAGTTTTTATTTATGGTGCTTTTATGAGTTTTATTTCTGTTATTTTATTTATTATTTTTATTTTCAAAAATTATTTTAAAGATACAAAATCACAAATTTTAAATATTAATTAAAAAAGGAATTTTAAATGTTAGAAATAAAAGTTTTTGGAAAAAATACTTGCCAAGTTTGTAAAGATGCTTTTAAAAAATACAATTTATTTATTGAAAAATGGAATTTACAAAATAAAGTTAATATTCAACTTTATGATATGGAAAATATAGATGATTTAGTTGAAGGAACAATGCTTGGAGTAATTGATGTTCCAACAACAATTATTTTAGATGAAAAAGAAAATATTATTGCTCGTTGGGATAAAAAAGTAGCTTTATCTCAAGAATTAAAACAATATTTAGAACAAGAAGTTGAAATAAAATAACTTAATAAAATAAAGGGGGATCCTATGAAAGTAAAATGGGGAATAATTGGGGCAAATGGTATTGCTAAAAGAAGAACTATTCCAGGATTAGTTCAATCTAAAAATGCAGAATTAATAGCTTTAATGGATGTTGTTTCTATTGATGAATTGGCAAAAGAATATAATGTTAAATATGTTTATGATAATGTAGATGCTTTGTTAGAAAATCCTAATGTAGATGCAGTTTATATTGGAACTCCAGTTTATTTACATTTCGAGCAATTTTTAAAAGCAGCAAAACAAGGAAAACATATTTTGCTTGAAAAACCTTTATCTTTAACTTTAGAAGAAGCTGAAAAAATGTGTGAAATAGTTTCTCAAAAAAATATTAAAGCAATGGAAGGTTATATGATGAGGTTTCATCCTTTTCATCAAAAAGCTAAAAAAATGCTTGAAGAAAAACAAATAGGAAATATAGTAATGGCTCGAGCACAACTTTCTTGTTGGTATCCAGATATAGATGGTGCTTGGAGACAAGATCCATCTAAAAGTGGTGGTGGTGCTCTTATTGATATGGCTTCTCATTGTTATAATTTATTAACAAATTTAGTTGGTAAAATTAAAGAAGTAATGGTTTTTACTAATACCCTTACTTTTAAATATCCAGTAGAAGATTCTTCAACTACTTTACTTCGTTTTGAAAATGGAGCACATGGAGTAGTAGATACATTTTTCAATGTACCAGATTCAGCTGGACAAGATAGATTGGAAATTTATGGGAATAAAGGTAGTATTCAAGCAGAAGGTACTATTAGTCAAATTACAGCAGGTAAAATGTGTGCTTATATAAATCCAGAAGCAAGTGCTTATGATGCTCAACAAGAAAAATCGTCTTTAAATGTAGAAAAAAAAGAAATTTTTATGGAAGAAGCAAAAAATATGTATACTGCAGAAATAGAATATTTATCAGAATGTATTATTGAAAATAAAAAACCAGAAATAAATACCATAGAACAAGGATTGCAAATATTAAAAGTTATTAAAGCAGCTTATGAAAGTGCAAAAACTGGTAAAAAAATAACCATATAAATTATTTTGCAATAAGCATAATATGCGGTTATGTGTAATAAACAAAATATAGGGAAAATATAAAAATGGCAAATGAAAGAATAACTGAAAATTATTTTAGAAATTTTGTCCTTAAAGACAAGTCTTGCCAAGAAAATAAGATTATTTTTGAAGAGCAATCTTCAAAAAATGTAAAAATTGATAAGCTGCTGAGAAATGCTTCTAAAAATAGAAGCGGGAAAGGTTATCCTGAGTTTATAATTCAATTCAAAGAAAATCCCGATTTTATTATTGTCATTGAATGCAAGGCTGATATAAAATTTCACGAATCGCATAACAAAAACAAATATAAAGATTATGCAGTAGATGTGGCATTACTCTATTCTTCTTTCTTATCAAAAGAATTTGATGTGTTATCAATTGCTATTAGCGGAGAAGAAGAAAACAATTTAAGGATTTCTCATTTTTTACAATTAAAAAATACTGATCAATCTCATATAGTTTTTAAGGACGACAAATTTTTACCATTAGAGGATTACTTGAATGGTTATCAAACCGATGAAAGAAAATTCAATCAAGATTTTCAAGAATTATTAAAATATTCAAAAACTCTTAATGATAAACTTCATACTCTAAAAGTACCAGAATCTAATAGAAGTTTATTAATTAGTGGTTCTCTTATTGCTCTTACAGATAAAGCATTTTGCAATTCATATAAGCTTCAAAATCCGAAAGAACTATCAGAAAACCTGATTAATACTATTAAAAATAAACTAACAAATGTCCAAAATAAGCATATTGATGACATCGTAACTACTTATAGTTTTATTACTACACATACTATTTTAGCTAAAAAGGAAAACGAATTAAAAGACATTATTACAAATGTCAATGAGAAAATTAATAACTTTATCAAAACCTATAAATATTTCGATACATTGGGACAATTTTACATTGAGTTTTTACGCTATGCAAATAATGATAAAGGATTAGGAATAGTTCTAACGCCACCTCATATCACAGAACTTTTTACTGAAATTGCCAATATCAATAAAGATAGTGTTGTATTAGATACTTGTACGGGTACTGGTGGTTTTCTAATTTCTGCTATGAAAAAAATGATTGTTGATGCAGGGGGGGATTTAGAAAAAGAAAACCACATAAAATTAAAACAAATTGTTGGTGTTGAATTGCAACACAGTATATTTTCTCTCACTTGTTCCAATATGTATATCCATGGAGACGGTAGAAGTAACTTAATTAAGGGAAGTTGTTTTGACCATGAGGTTATTGAAAATATAAAAACATACAAGCCCAATGCGGCTTTGTTAAATCCTCCATACAAGGCTACTAAAAACGATAATGAAGAACTTGATTTTATATTAAATAGTCTGTCATTGATAGAAAAAGGCTCTTTGTCTATTTCCATTGTTCCTATGCTATGTGCCACCTCAACAAGTGGCATAAAAAAACAACTGAAAGAAAAGTTGTTAAAAGAGCATACACTTGAAGCTGTTTTCTCAATGCCAAACGAACTATTTCATAACTCCAATGCTACAGTTAATACTTGTGTGATGGTTTTTAAGGCAAAAGAAAAGCATCCTGAAAATTATAAAACATATTTTGGGTATTGGAAAAAAGATGGGTTTATTAAAATAAAAAATATTGGGAGAACAGATTTTTATCACAAGTGGAATCTTACCAAGAAAAATTGGTTGGACAACTATATAAATAAAGAAGAAATACCAGGACACAGCATTAAAAAATTTGTTTCTGCAAATGATGAGTGGTGTGCAGAAGCATATATGGAAACAGATTATTCCACTTTAACAAGAGAAGATTTTATTGAAAATATCAAGGCATTTCTCGCCTATAAGTTATTGAAAAAGAATAGTGATATTGCTATTAAAACTGAACCTTTGAAAGATAATAATAACCTTAAATTAAATACAGAGCATTGGAAATATTTTAGATATGATGATGGAACCGATAACAGTATTTTTAAAATCAAAAAAGGAAGAAGGTTAACAAAAAAAGACCAAAGTGATGGGGATATTCCTTATGTAAGCTCATCCTCCTTAAATAATGGAATCGATAATTATTTAGGAAATGGATATACTGATGAGAACTGTATTAGCTTTGCTTGTTATGGGTCAATTGGAGAAGTTTTTTATCAAGATTTGAAAGTATGGGTTTCGGATAACGCAAACGTCTTTTATGTGAGAAACAAGGTTCTAACTCCATTCTTGGCATTATTCCTTGTAACAGTTCTAAAATTGGAAAAATTTCGTTTTTCTTACGGTATGACTGGAAAAAAAGAACGTTTACAAAATTTTTATATTAAACTGCCCGTAGATAAAGATGGTAAGCCGGATTGGGAGTTTATGAAAGATTATATAAAAACTTTACCATATTCATCATCAATTGGAGTTTAATGAATGCAAGCCATATTGGCTACACCTAATTACTATTCTACTGACGCTTTATAGCCATGAATTTGGTCGTTGGAATAAATAAAGTAATTGCTGGTTAATGAATTGTAGCGAAAAGTATTGGATGTGCAAAAGGATATTTATTAACAATTATGATATAAGATATGACAATATATGTTAGCAATTATTTATAATATAGAGAAACTTGTTCAATATGCAAGTAAAATAAGTAATGTAAGAAAGCTATTAAAAAATTTGCCAAAAGAAAAAAATGTCATATAAAATAGACAGATAAAGGTAATTAATAAAGTAGAGCACTTAGTTACAAAGGTTTTGTTTTAATATTTTTTAAAGAAGGAGTTTTTTTGAATTACAAAAAAGATTTTTTTACAATTGAACAAGATTTAGAAAAAGTAAGAAATAAAATAAAAGATACCTTTAAAAATGATATACCTTATGTTAAAAATATTAATAATTACATTTTTTCTTTTTTAGGCAAAATGATTAGACCATCTTTGGTTTTTTTTTCATCTAAAAGTGTTTCTCAAAAACTTGATAGTAAAACAAAAGAACAAATAATTGCTTTATCTGCTACAGTAGAAATAATACACATAGCAACATTAATTCATGATGATATTATAGATAATGCTTTTTTAAGAAGAGGACAAAAATCTGTTAATAAAAAATATGGAAATAATATTGCTATTTTGATTGGAGATTATCTTTTTGCAAAAGCATTTTTTTTATTATCTAATTATTTTCAAGGAAAAGTATTAGAAATTTTATCAGAAACAGTAGCATCTATTTGTTGTGGAGAAATGTTACAAGTAAAATTTAGATTTAATGCAGATTTATCAGAAAAAAAATATTTAGAAATAATAAAAAACAAAACAGGTATTTTAATGTCAGCATGTTGTGAAACAAGTGCATTAGCTGTAAATGCTTCAGATAAAGAAATAAATGCTTTGAAAGAATATGGATTTAATTTAGGGATTGCTTTTCAAATTATTGATGATTGTTTAGATTTTGTTGGACAAGAAAAAAAAGTAAAAAAAACTTTAGGTTTAGATATTGAAAATGGCGAATTAACTTTACCACTTATTTACTTCAAAAAAAGATTTGCAAAAGAAATTTTTTCTAATGATAAAAGTAAAAGGTATCAAGAAATAATTTCTTTTTGGAATAATAATCCTTTAAAAAGAAAAGAAGCATTAGATTTTGCTTTTAAAACAGCTTCAAGATATGCTACTTATGCAAAAGAAAGTATTTCTATTTTAAAACCAAGTATTTTTAAGGATTCTTTGTTGAATTTACCTTTGAAAGTTATAGAAAGATCTAATTAAGGAGAATAGTTATATATGAAACATTTTGACATTAAAAGATATTGGAATTTTTTTAAAAAAGAAATATTTATTGTTATTATATCTATGATTACAATTATATCTATTGTTTTTATATTTAGTATTTTAACTAAACCAGTATATCAGTCTTTTGCTAAAATAAAAATTACTTTTAGCTCCTCTACTCCTTCATTAAAAAACAATCTTTTATATTCACCATTTTCATATTTAGAAAGTAGAGAATCATTATATGATCAAATAGAATCTATAAAAAGTTATTTTATGATAAAAAATGTAGTTCAAAAACTTTTAATAGAAGAAGTTATTAAAGAATCCTTGAAAAATATGCAAGGTAGTATTGTTTTAAATGATTTATTAGAAAAAAGCCAACAAATAATTTTAACAAAAATTGTTGTAGATAAAAATAATAAAAATGAAATTATAAATAAATTAAAAGAATTATTTTCTGATGAAAATTTTGAAAAAGAAATAAAAAAAATAAGCCAAGAGAAAAAAATATTTTCTTTAAAAGAATTTGATTATTTTAAAACGATTTCTTTAATTATGAATTCTATTTCAGTAAGTAAATATTTATCTTTAAAAGAAAGCAATATAATTATTATAAAAGCAAATGCTGAAACCCCGTTTAAATCAGCAAAAATAATTCAAACACTTGTTCAAGAATGTATTTCCCAAAATTTAATAAATAAAAAAAAATGTACAAAAAATGTAATTATTTTTATTGATACACAAATAAAAATTTTGAAAAATAGATTAAGTAATTTATTAGAAAAAATAAGAGCATTTAGGCAAAGCAATAATATGTTTTTACCTAATGAAAATACAAAAATATTAGTTGAAGAAATAAGTTCTTTGAAAACAGAAATAAATAAATTAGAATTTGAAGAAAAAGAAATAACTATGAAATTAGAACAATCTAAACAATATATAAATGAAGTTAATAAACAAAGTACTACTAAAAAAGAAATATTAAATGTGCCAGTAATTCAGCAATTAAGAAGTCAATTAGCAGCAATTGAAGTAAAATATTTTGTTCAATCACAAAGTTTAACACCTTTTCACTCAGATATGATTAAAATAGAAAAAGAAATGAATATTATGAAAAATAATTTAGAAAAAGAAATATCTAAAAAAATAGATGAATCTTTTATAATAACTGATGAACTTTATCAAAAAAATTTTTGCAATATTATAGAAATGGAAAATAGATTAAAAATTATTGATGATAAGAAAAAAATGATGGATGATTTTATTGAAAAAAATAAAAAAGATTTGAATTTATCAACACAAAATGAAATAGATTATTATAATTTAGTAGAAGAAAAAGAAATGACAGAAAATTCATATAAAATGTTTTTAACAAAAAAAGAAGAAAATAGAATATTAGAATATAAAGAAGTAGAAGGTATTGAAGTAGTAGATTTCGCAGATGAAAATCAATGTA
This sequence comes from bacterium, assembly GCA_043817485.1. Classification (GTDB taxonomy): domain Bacteria; phylum JBDRGX01; class JBDRGX01; order JBDRGX01; family JBDRGX01; genus JBDRGX01. The sequence continues at coordinate 1,844 of JBDRGX010000139.1, read as the reverse complement.
AAATTCCTATAAAACCTAAAATAAAAAATAATATTTTAACAGCGATAGGATTAGGATTTTTATTCAGTTTTGGAATAATATTTATAAAAGAATATTTTAATAATAATTTTAAAAATATTGATGAAATAGAAAAAATTTATAAATTGCCAGTTATGGGATTAATTCCTTTTATAAAAAAAGAAAAATTCAATAATTTTGATTTAGGATTAATAACACATTTCAACCCCAATTCTTCTATTTGTGAATTTTATAAAATTTTTCGAACATCTATTGAATTTTCAAGATTAGGAAAAGAAATAAAAATTTTATTTCTTACAAGTGCTTTTCCAGGAGAAGGAAAATCTACAGTTATATCTAATTTAGCAATTGTAATGGCTCAAATTGATAAAAAAGTTCTTTTAGTTGATAATGATTTAAGAAAACCAGTTTTACATAAAATGTTTCAATGTAATAGAGAAAATGGAATGACAGATTTTCTTTTAAATCCTTTAAAAAATATTTCAGAATATGTTAAATCAACACAAATAAATAATCTTTTTTTAATGACTTCTGGTTCTTTTACTTTAAATCCATCAGAATTGTTAAATTCTAAAAAAATGGATATTTTTTTAGAAAAAGCAAAAGAACAGTTTGATTTGGTTTTATTAGATACTCCTCCAACAATAGTAACAGATACAGTTGTTTTAATTCCTAAAGTAGATGGTTTTGTTGTAGTATTAGATTTAAATATATCTAATAAAAAAAATGTTTTTGCTATTGAAAAAATATTAACAAATAATCAAAAAAAATGTTTAGGGATAATCATTAATAAAATAAATTTTGACAATCATTTTTTTTACTATAATAATTACTATAATAATGAAAAAACAAAAAAATAAAGTAAAAAATATTTTTTAAAAGGATTTATTTTTTGAATAAAAAAACAATTGGTTTTAACTGAAATATTGAATTTTACAACAATTTTAAAACTTTTAAGATTATTTACAAAATAATTTTTGGATTTTGTTAGATTTTGCCTTATTCTGTTTTTAAAAAGCGGTTTTGTTGCTAATTGCGACACGGTTTCTAAAAGAGTGATGTAATTAAAAAAATACTTGTATATAATAAGAGGGAATCTTTAATGAAAATATTCTCACAGATTAAAGGTTTTGAATGGGATGAAGGAAATATAAATAAGAATTGGGAGAAACATAAGGTTACTCATATTGAATGTGAGGAAATTTTTTTCAAAGAGCCGCTTATTGTTCAGCAGGATACAATGCATTCAATATTTGAAGAACGGTATTTTGCCTTAGGAAAAACAGATAAAGATCGTTTGCTTTTTGTTATATTCACCGCAAGGGGTGATAAAATAAGGGTTATTTCAGCAAGAGATATGAATAAGAAAGAGAGGAGGTGCTATCAATGAATGATTTAAAAAAAATTCCCGAGTTTAGAAGTGAAGAAGAAGAATTTGAATTTTGGTCAACACATGATTCTACAGAATATATTGATTATTCAAAAGGTAAAAAAGTAGTATTTTCAAATTTAAAACCTTCTATGAAAACCATATCCATTAGATTGCCTGAATTTCTTATAGCACATTTGAAGGTTTTAGCAAATAAACGGGATATCCCATATCAGTCGTTAACGAAAATATTTCTAACGGAAAGAATAGAAAAGGAATTTCGTGCTGCTAAATAAAATGTTTAGCAACAGGCACCGAAAATTTATATTTAGTTCTATCAGGGTATTTGCATTTTACAGACTGTTATGGAATTGATAATTAAGTAGCAATATAATATATAGCATTTGCTACTGAGATTAGCACAATATTGTTGTATGCTTCTCGTGCCAAATTCCTA
>JBDRGX010000138.1:0-6984 GCA_043817485.1 bacterium | reverse complement strand
TATATCAGCACTTTTAATTGATGTAGAAGAACATCAACAAATCTTACCTAAATTAAGTAGTTTAAATTCAGAAAATTATATTAAATTAGTAAAAAATCTTCGAATAATTCAAAAATCTTGTTTGGATATAAAATGTGTTTATACAATGGTAACAACTAATGAACCAAATATATGGCGGTTTGTTGGTGATTCTGATCCAAAAGAACCAGCAGTTCCTGGTTATAAATATGATGTTTCTAAATATCCTGAAATGATTATGTCTTTAAAACATTCTTCTGTTGATAAAGAATTTACTACAGATGAATGTGGTATTTGGTTATCTGGTTATGCTCCTATTAAAAATAAAGATGGAAAAACTATAGCAATTATTGGTATTGATATGTCTGCTGAATCAGTTTATGTGCTACAATCTATTCTTAAAACAAGATTTTGGTTAATAAATATTTTTGGTATTTTTTTATCTATATTTTTATCATGGTTTTTATCTCGTAGTATTTTTATGCCAATTTTGAAAATAATAAAAGCAACAAATATTGTTGCTGAAGGAAATTTTAATTATAATATAGAAGAAATAAAAAATAATAAAGAAATAAATACTTTAATTGTTTCTTTTAATACAATGAGTAGTAAATTAAAAGAATCTTATCAAAAATTGCAAAACTATTTTTTAAGCATAATTCAATCTTTTTTTATTATTATTGAAGCAAAAAATCCTTATATACATGGACATTCAGAAAGAGTTGCAGAATATGCATTAAAAATTGCTGAAGAATTAAATTTATCTGAAGAAGAAATTAAAATAATAAAAAATATTGCTAAATTACATGATATAGGAAAAGTACTTATTGCAGAAGAAATTCTTCAAAAACCAAAATTATTAAATAAAGAAGAATGGGCTCAAATAAAAAAACATCCAGAAATGGGGATAAATATATTAAAGCCATTTAAACTTACAAATTTAGAATTATCTTTAATAAAACATCATCATGAGCGTTTTGATGGAACTGGTTATCCAAATGGATTAAAAGAAGAACAAATTCCTTTAATTGTAAGAATTATAACAGTTGCAGATGCTTTTGATTCTATGAATTCTGATCGTTCTTATAGAAAAGCATTGGATAAAAAAAATATTATAAAAGAATTAAATAAAAATTCAGGGACTCAATTTGATTCAAAAATAGTAAAAGTATTTTTGAAAATTTTAGAGAAAAATGATAATTTATTTCATTTAGCATAAATTTGCAAAGTGAATAATGTTTTTATCACACATTAAATTGCAATTTTTGTTTTGAATATTCGTATTTGTTTCGTATTTCGGATTTTGCTATTTTAATTTAGGATTCAATAAATTTTTCCACTAATTCACAAATATTATGAAGAATTGTAATATGCATTTCTTGAATATGGGCTGTGTTATTTGATGGAATATTTACATTTATATCAACCATAGAAGATAATTTCCCTCCATTTTTACCAGTAAGCCCTATTGTTTTCATTCCTATTGTCTGAGCTTCTTTAACTGCATTTAAAATATTTTGAGAATTTCCAGAAGTACTAATGGCTATTAAAATATCTTTTTTAGAAGATAATGCTTCTATTTGACGAGAAAAAATTTCATTAAAATTTAGATCATTTCCAATAGAAGTAAGTATCGAAGTGTCAGTTGTTAAAGCGATAGCTGGCAAAGCTTTTCTTTTTATTTTAAAATGATTTATCATTTCTGCTGCTATATGTTGAGCATCAGCAGCACTACCTCCATTTCCGCAAATAAAAAGTTTTCCTTTTTTTTGATAAATTTTAATAATCATTTTTGCTATTTCAACTATTTTATCTAAATCATTTGAAATCAAATTATTTATTATTTTTATGTTTTCTTCTAAATTATTTTTTATTATGGTTTTCATTTTATTCCTTATTAAAATTAAAAAGATTTAGTAATTTATTATTTTTTATGTACTGCTTTATATTTGTCAAGAAAAATAAAAGTTGACACATATTTTTTTTAAAATATATTTACATTAAAAAAATTAATAATTTTAGTTTGTAATAAAAATTTAAGGAACAAAAATGAAGCTTGATATAAATCCTAATCGTATGGAACTTTTTAAACTCCAAAAAAAAATTACTTTAGCTAAAAAAGGACACAAATTACTTAAAGATAAGCAAGATGAACTAATTAAACATTTTTTTTCTATTATAGAAAAATGGAAAAAAATAAGAGAAGAAATGGAAAATAAGTTAAATGATTTTTATAAATCCTCTCAAATAATAGATTCGATACAAGATAAAAAAATAACTGAAGAAATATTTTTAAATTCTAAAAATGATTTTTTACTTAATATTAATTTTAAAAAAATTATGAATCTTTCTGTTCCAGAATTTCAAACTACTTTTGCAAAAGATGATATATTTAATTTTAGTTTTAGAGAAACTTCTGGAGAAATGGATATAATGGTAATTAAATTATTAAAACTTTATCCTGTTATGATAAATTTGGCAGAGATAGAAACAAAAATTGAATTATTATCTTATGAAATAGAAAAAACTCGAAGAAGAGTTAATGCTTTAGAATATGTTCTTATTCCAAATTTTCAAGAAACAATTAAGCATATTGCAATGAGACTTAATGAAATAGAAAGATCTAATTTAACACGACTTATGAAAGTTAAAAAAATGGTAGAAAAAATAAGAAGAGGATGTTAATTTTGCTTTAGAATAATTTAGAATTTAAAAAAGTAGGATAATAATGAAAGAAATTTATTTTAAAAATATAGTTGATATTAAAAAAATTTTATTACAAGAAAATATTTTTAATGATAAAATTGCACAAGAAGTAGAAGCAATTATTGACGAAGTAAAACAAAAAAAAGATGAAGCTCTTTTAAAATTTACTGAAAAATTTGATGGTGTTAAATTAACTTTAAAAGAAATAAAAGTAAGTGAAAAAGAAAAAATTCAAGCTTTAAAAAATATAGATAAAAAAATTTTCAAAAGTATTATTCTTGCAAAAAAAAATATAGAAAAATTTCATAAAAAAAATATAATTAAATCTTGGACTTCTAAACAAAATGGTATTTTATTAGGACAAAAAATTACTCCTATTGAAAATGTTGGTATTTATGTTCCAGGCGGAATATCTGGAAAAACTCCTCTTGTTTCAAGTATTTTAATGGCAGCTATTCCAGCTAAAATTGCTGGTGTTAAAAATATTATTATGTGCACTCCTCCTCAAGAAAACAAAACTATTAATTCATATTTAATAGCGACTGCTGAATTAATAGGCATAAAAGATATTTATAAAATTGGTGGTGCTCATGCTATTAGTGCAATGGCATTAGGAACAAAAATTGTTCCTAAAATGGATAAAATTGTAGGGCCTGGAAATTTATATGTAACTTTAGCTAAAAAATATTTTTATGGAATAGTTGATATAGATAGTATTGCTGGGCCTTCTGAACTTTTAATATTGGCTGATGAAACAGCAAGTCCAAAATTTATTGCAGCAGATTTATTGGCTCAAGCTGAACATCAAAAAAATTCTAAAGTAATTTTAATTACAACTTCTAAAGAGTTGATCTCTGCAGTTAAAATAGAAATTAAAATACAATTAAAATTACTTAAAAGAAAAGAAGAAATTGAAAGTTCTTTAAAAAATGGATTAATTATATTAGTGGACAAAATAAATACAGCAATTTTTTTAATTAATGAAATTGCTCCTGAACATTTGAGTTTAATGGTAAAAGATAATAATAAAATTCTTTGTGAAATAAAAAATGCAGGTGCAATTTTTATTGGGGCTTATTCTCCAGTTGCTTTAGGTGATTATTTTGCTGGACCGAATCATATTTTACCAACATCAAGTACATCTAAATTTTTTTCAGGGCTTAATACTAATGATTTTTTAAAAATAACAAATATAATTTTTTATTCACAAAAATCTGTATCTTTTGCAAAAAAACATCTTTCTCAAATTGCTTTATTAGAAGGATTAGATGGACATGCAAGAAGTGTGGAAATAAGATGAAAAATTTATTGACATAAAATTATTACTTATGGTAAAAATTAACTTATGAAAACAATTAATAAATTACAATTAATTGAAACAAAAAATATACAACAACTTCAAATGGCTTTCCCTTTTTTTCAAACATTAATTGAACACGATTGCAAAAATTTTTTTTTAAATAACCTTCATGGGTATAAAAACAAGTATAAAAGATATATTGGTTCTCCGTTGCGTTATGCTGGTGGTAAAAGTTTGGCAGTTGGTTTTATAATTGAGCTTATTCCAGACAATGTTAAAAGAATTGTGTCTCCTTTTTTTGGTGGTGGTTCAGTTGAAATTGCTGTGGCAAAAGAATTAGAAATTGAAGTTTTGGGATTTGACATTTTTGATATTCTAGTGAATTATTGGAATGCTCAAATAGAAAGACCACAAGATTTATACAATGAATTAGCGTCATTAAATCCGACAAAAGAAGAATATGAAATTGTGAAATCTAAATTAAAAGCTCATTGGAAAAAAGAAATAACCTTATCCCCACTTAAACTTGCAGCATATTATTATTTTAATCATAATCTATCATATGGGCCTGGTTTTTTGGGATGGATGGCTAAAATTTATGAAAATAAAAATAGGTATAATTTAATGATAGAAAGAGTAAGAAATTTTAATGTAAAAAATTTATTAATTGAATGTGATGTATTTGAAAATGTAATTCCAAAATTTAAAAATGATTTTTTTTATTGTGATCCACCATATTATTTGGAAGGGAATAGTAAAATGTTTCGTGGCATATATCCACAACGCAATTTTCCAATTCATCACAATAATTTTGATCATGAATTGTTGCGAGATTTGTTGTTAAATCATCATAAAGGTGGGTTTATTTTATCCTATAATGATTGTTCTACTATAAGAGAGTGGTATGAAAATTGCAAAATTGTTGATGTGTCTTGGCAATATACAATGGGACAAGGTGAAACAAGAATTGGGCTAAATCGCAAAAATGAAAATAGAAATCATATTAAAAAATCTCATGAAATATTGGTAATAAAATATGAGTAAAAAAAGAGCAATGACATCTGAAAAAGCAAGCTTTGTCAAAAAACAAGGGCATTTAGATGCTAAAGAATTTGCTAAACTGATTGGGTTAAATGATGATTATTTAAATGACCAAAAAGCAAAAAAAGATGTGATAGATAAAAGCGGTGATTCATATTCTGTGAAAAGTGGTGAAAAAAAATGGCAAATATTTTTATATGGTAAATCAAGATTTGAAGAGGATTTTTCATTTAAAGCAATGAATGGTATTGGACAACTTTTATTAGATTGTATCAATTGCTTCCCAAAAACTTTTTCTAACTATAGAAAAAATAAACAATTGTATAAAAACAAATTACAAAAACCAATGATTGAACTTTGTGAAAAACTACAAGATAAAAATAGATTATCTGCATTTATCGATAAAGCAATGTTTAATAGCGGTGAAGTAAATTATTTAGCCATAAAGCATGAAAACAAATTCCATGTTTATTGGTCAAAAGATATTATTAATAATTTATCTAAAAATATTGTTGTTGAAAATTCGCAAGCAAGAAATATAAACCAAACCTCTAATCAAAAAGTGGTCTTTAAAGTTAATAATAAAACTTATGGAGAAATTGAGATGAGAAACGACAGTGATGTTCACTATTGCGAAGTTAAATTTTGGCTAAATAAAAAACTGATTGTTGACTTACTTTTTAACAATATAACAAAAGTTCAAGAATATGGTGATAGAATATTAGTTTATGGAGATGCTATTAAAAAATTTGGTAGATGGAAATAAAACACTTTTATAAATTTTATTAAAAAAATGAAGGTGATCTTTTGAAAATATTTAAAAATAAAACTGGTTTTACTTTAATAGAATTGTCAATTGCTATGGGAATTTTAAGTTTACTTTTTATAGGAGTTTTTGGTTTTTATTCTCTTTATTATCAAGGATTAAATACAGCTTCTAATCAAGTAGAAATAGTAGGAGATGCAGAAACTGTAATGTATTCTTTAAATGATCGTGTTAGAAATGTTCCAGCAGCAACTATTACTATATTTGGAGATGGTGGAACTTATATTTCTGGAAGAAGATTAAGAGTAAATGATGAAGAATATTATTTTGAAGGATATAGATATATTGAAAATGGAACAGAAGTGATTACAAATCCAGGAAATGACGATTATTATAGATTAGTTTATAATCCAGATGTTTTTAGTGTAATACAAAATTCTCGTATTTTAGTAAATAGAACTAAAAAAGTAATTAAACCAGATAGTTCTTATTATCAATTTTTTGAATTAGATAAGTTATATAGTGAAGTAAGTGTTGATTCTAAAAGAACTAATTGGATTACCTTGTTATCACTTTCTAATGGAGTTCATGGTATGGCTTATGGTGAATTTACAAATCAAATATACATTTTAGGAGGAAGAAGAGGTGGTGCTGATTTAGATGAAGTTTGGAGATTTGATCCAAGTACAGAAGTATGGTCAAATTTAACTCCATCATCTGTAAATCTTAGTCCAATGCCAATTACTGCATCTGGAATGTCTTGTTGTTTTTATAATAATGGTATTTGGGTATTAGGTGGTGGTGTGAATGGTGCTCCAAGTAATAAAGTAATGGTTTATTATCCGTATCCTTCTGGAAATAATTGGGTTCAAGATACAAGTAGTGGGGGTGATGACATAGTTTCTTTACCTATAACAACTACTTATGCTGGTGCTTGTATGATAAATTTAAGTGAAACTGAAACTCCACATATAAGAATTTATGTATTTGGAGGATTTGATGTAAATGATATTGGCCAAACTATTGTTCAAGCATATGATTTTAATACTCATACTTGGCATCAAGATACAAATAATGGTGGTTTATTAGCTCCAATACCAGTTGGATATGGAGTAGGTGATATTAAAGCAGATGTAATAAATGATAAAATATA
>JBDRGX010000137.1:0-10200 GCA_043817485.1 bacterium | reverse complement strand
CCTAAACAATTATAATATTCTTTAAAATCTATACAAATTTCCGAATAATTTTTTTTTGCTTCTTTGCAATTTGGTTAAATTCATTTTTAAAAATTTTTTTAGATTCTAATAATGTATCAGCACATTTTCTAATATCAATTTTTTCATTTAACAAACTTTTTTTATTTACTGCCCAAAGAGCAAAAACAATTGGCTTTTTAAATATTTCAAACCATAAATTTCCAAGATCATATTGAAAAGGATAAATTTTATTTTCATATTTTAAAGCATCATCTCCAATAAGTAAAAGAGAATTTTTTTTATTTATTTTATTTGTATATTCAATATTTTTATTTTTAAAATAATTTAATAATATTTTTAAAACAATAGATGAAGTTGCACTAAAAGGACTTAAAACAATAGAAGTATTACTCAAATTATCTATTTTTTTATGTGAAAAAAAAATAACAGATTTTGTATAACCTTTTGAATTAAGAGAAATATCATCTATTAAAAAATATTGGTTTTCATTTTTTACATACTCAATAGAAGAAATAGAAGAAATATCAAGTTTTTTTTCTTGTTTTACAAGATTAAAAATATCTTCAATACTTTTTTTTCCATCTGTCCAAAATAAAATATAATTTAATATTTTATTCCAAGGAAAGGTTTCATCTGTAATTTTAGATAAATCTTCTTTTCCTTGTTCTGATAAATCAAACATTGATAAAGGTCCAAATATTTTTCTTTTTGGAATTAATTTATATTGTGGATTATTTTCCATAGAAGCAAAAATGAAATTTTCAGATTTTTCATTAATTGTTTTTAAAATAAATTGTTCTAATTCAGATTTTTCATTTTCATTTACTAAAAACAATGTAGAAAAAAGCATTTTTTTTACATTTTTTTTTAAATAATAATTTTTTTCATTTAATGGAAGGGAAAATAATTCTTTATTTTCCTCATATATTTTTTGTACAAACCAATAAGCTTCTTTAAATCCAGATTTAGACAAAAATGATAAATAAGTTCCAGCAATTAACCCACTATTAAAAAGCATTTTTTCACTTACTTTATCCATTGTATCTAATGAAGTATGATAATATAAATCTGGCCAATTAATTAAAGATTGAGTAGGAATTCCTATCATCGGATCTGAAATAATATTATCTAAAACATCAAATGATTTTTCTGCCCATTTAAAAGAAGAATCCAAATTAGCAATATCAAATAATAATTTTTTTAATAAATAATTTGTAAAATAAGGAACTGGTGCGGGTGTTGAAATCATTCTTAAAATACTTTTAGTTTTTTCTTGATCTTCTCCTACCATATCTAAATTTATACCAGCAATAATTGAATGATTTCTTTTTTGAGAGAGATAAGCCATTATTCCAAAAAGTTCAAAAGAAAAAAACAATCTAATTCCTCTTTTTGGTTTTCCTAATTTTTTTATAAGATTTGCTATTTCAATGAGAACAGATACTCCTGATGCGTTATCATTTGCACCAGGTTCATATAAATGAGCAATTCCTAAAATTTCTTGTTTTGTTTCTCCTGAAATTAATCCTGTTACTGCATATATTTTTCCATCTGTAATTTCTGTTTTAACTTTTGCATAAACAACAACTTTTTCTTCTTGTTTTAATAAATTTCTTAAAAGCTTTCCTTTTTCAAAAGATATAGAAAAGCCAAATCCTGTTTGTTTTTTAAAATATCCAAAACAATCATTGCGCCAAACAGTTGCATCTGGAATAAAATTTTCTCTATTTTCAATTTTATTTTCTGGAATGTTATCTGAAATAATTCCAATACCTCCATTATTTAAAACTACATTTTCTATTTCATGTGGAGATTTATCAGTAAAAGCAATTTTCCCTTTTAATAAAGAATAATTTTTTAAATCTTCAAATAAAACTACTTCTGTTTTAATTCCTTCAGAAGGAGTTGGAGAACTAAACATAATTAAAGAATGTGGATTTTTTTGATAATCTGCTAAATTATATTCAATTGGAAAAATTATTTTAAGTTCTGCTTGTTCTGCTTTCCAATAAGGAGGCATTATCCAATCACCATATTTTTCATTTGTTTTAAAAGGAATAATTTCTACTTCTTTTAATCCATATTCTTTCATCAAATTTGCACAAATTAAAGCTGTTTTTTCAAAATTATCAAAAGAAAAATATTTATCACTTGAGAAAATTTTTGAAAGAGTATTTTTTATTTTTTCCCCAGAAATTTGTTTTTTTAAAATATTAAATATTTCTTGATACATTTTTTCCCTTTTTTTGAAAAGTTAATAATAAAATTTTGCTATTTTATAAGTTTCTTTGAAGGAACCTTTGACAAAAAATTTATAACTTGTCAATTATTTTTTGAAAAAGTAAATTATAAAACAATTGACAAAAAAATTATAATTATTATAATAATATGAAAATTTTAACTAAAATTAAGGAAAATACAATGGAAAATAATAATCATAAAATACTGGAAACAATAGAACAATTAAGTTCTGAAATAGATTTTAATCAAAAAAATTTATCTATTATTTTAGCAGCTGGTCATGGAAAAAGAATTAAATCTGAAACTTCTAAAATGCTTCACAAGATATGGGGAGTTTCAAGTGTTGTTAGAGTTTCCAATTCTGCAATAAATGGGTTAAAATCTCAAAACCAAATAATAGTAATTGGAATAAAAGGTGAACAAGTAGCAAAATCTATTGGAAAAAAAGAAAATATTAAATTTGTTTGGCAAAAAGAACAAAAAGGAACAGGACATGCTCTTCGTGTAGCATTAGAAAATCTTGACTCAAAATTTCAAGGAAATATTTATGTTTTTTCAGGTGATATGGGACTTGTCACTTCATCATTTATAGAAAATTTAAAAGAAAAATTTGAACAATCAAATAGTGATTTACTTTTCATAACAGCCATTTTTCCTCAAGGAGATTATGGACGAGTTTTACGAGTACCTAAAAATGATATTTTAGGAAATCCTTCTGAAAAAGATGAAAATAAAATAATTGAAATTATGGAATACAAAGATATACTTTCTTTGAAGAAAAATTATGAAGTTATTTTTAATCAACGCAATTATAGTTTTTCTCAAGAAGAATTGTTAAAAATCAGAGAATTTAATGGTGGTATTTATGCTTTTAAATCTGATAAATTAATTAAACATATTAAAGAAATCAAAAATGATAATATTCAACAAGAATATTATTTGCCAAGTTTAATTCCTATTTTTAATTCTCACCATTTTTCAATAAATTCTTTGCAAATAGAAGATTATAAAGAAGTTCTTGGTTTTAATACAAAAGATGTTTTAAAAAAAATGGAAATAATTGCTTGTCAAAAAGTTTATTATCAATTGAAAAATATTATTACTTTTGAAGATGAAAATGATTTTTTTATAGATGATGAAGTAGTAAAAGATATTTTAGAATTAGAAAAATCAATAAATAATTTAGATATTGTCATTGGTAAAGGAGTTAAAATTTATCAAGGAGTAAAACTTAACAAAGAAGTTCAAATAGGAAAAAATAGTATTTTAGAAGGAAATATTCAATTAGAAAAAAATGTAAAAATTGGAGAAAATGTTACTTTAAGTACTTATCCTAATCAAAAAATGATTATAAGCGAAAATGTTAGCATATTAAAAGGAGATATTATAAAAGGTTGTGTATTTATAGATAAAAATTGCAATATAGAATCATCTGTAATTATTACTGGAAGTAATGAATATCCAGTAAAAATAGGTAAAAATGTTGATATAAAAGGAACTACTTATATTTTTGGTTCAGTTATTGAAAATGATTTATTAATTCATCATTCTGTTTTGATTAAAAAATGTATAGAAAGAATTGTTAAAAAAGATGGGACAATTCAACCCGTGAAATTTTTTCTTCCACAAGCAGAAGGAATTGATTCTATTATAAATTTGTAAAAAAATAATATGCGAAATATAAAAATTATTATTGCTTATGATGGAACAAATTATTATGGATGGCAAAAACAAAAAGATGTTTTAACTATTCAAGCCGTTATAGAAAAAAAATTATTAAAAATTTTTCAAGAAAAAATAAAATTAATTGGATCTAGTCGTACAGATGCAAAAGTTCATGCAAATGAACAAGTAGCAAATTTTATAACTAATTCTCAAATTCCTACATTATCTATTAAAAATGCTTTAAATAGTCTTTTAAGTGACGATATACTAATTAAAAAAGTAGAAGAAGTTTCTTTAGATTTTCATGCTCGATATAAAACTAAAACCAAAATATATGAATACAAAATAATTAAAAATTTCTCACCTTTTTATAGAAATTATGCTTATTTTATTCCTTATCAATTAAATTTAAAAAAAATGAAAAAAGCAGCAAAATATCTTATAGGAAAACATAATTTTCAATCTTTTACAGTAACTTCAGATTCTGCAAAAAATAAATTTTGTGAAATAAAAAAAATAATATTTAAAGAAAACAAAGAATTTATTATTTTTCAAATTGAAGCTACAAGATTTTTACATAAAATGGTTAGATTAATTATGGGAACTTTAATTAAAGTAGGTAAAGAAAAAATAAAGCCCGAAGATGTTAAAAAAATTCTTATTTTTTCTGATAAAAAACTTATTGGAGCACCAGCTCCAGCTTATGGTTTATATTTACAAAAAATAAAATATTAATTTTCAATTAAAAGGAGTTTGCACATAATAAAATGAATACAAAGGAAGTAATTGTAATAGGTGGTGGGCCTGCAGGAATGATGGCAGCAATTAAAGCAAGTGAATTAGGAAATAAAGTAATACTTATAGAAAAAAATTCTTCATTAGGAGAAAAACTTCTTTTAACTGGTAAAGGTCGTGGAAATATTACTAACTTTTGTGATTTAGATTTTTTCATTGAAAAATTTTCTAATAAAAATGGTCAATTTTTAAGAAATGCATTTAAAAAATTTTTTAATCAAGATTTAATTTCATTTTTTGAAAAAAGGGAATTAAAACTAAAAGTTGAAAGACAAAATCGTGTTTTTCCTGCAAATGATCAAGTTCAAAGTGTTTTAGAAATTTTAAAAAATGAATTATCTAAAAATAAAGTAGAAATTTTTTATAATACAAAACTAAAAGATATTTTAATAGAAAACAAAGAAATTAAAGAAATAATTCTTGAAAATGGAAAAATTATTTCTACAAAAAAAGTTATTTTAGCTACAGGAGGAGTTTCTTTTCCTTTTACTGGATCAACAGGAGAAGGGTTGAAAATTTCTCAAAAATTAGGACATACTATTGTTCCTTTAATGCCAGGACTTGTTCCTTTGAAAATAAAAGAAGAATTTCCAAATTTATTAAAAGGCCTTACTCTTAAAAATATTCGTTTTAAAATTACTTGTGAAAAAAAACAAATAATTTCTGATATTGGTGAATTATTATTTACTCATTTTGGTATTTCAGGACCATTAATTTTATCTTTAAGTGCTAAAATTGTAAATTGGTTAAATCAAAAAAAATCTGTGAATATCAAAATAGATTTAAAACCCGGTTTGTCTAATGAGCAAATTAAAGAACGGTTGTTAAGAGAAATTAAATTAAATTCTAAAAAAAGTGTTTTAAGTATTATGAAAACTTTTTTACCTCAAAGATTAGCAGAGGTATTTATGCAAATTTTAAAAATAGATTCTAATAAAAAAATAAGTCAAATTAATCAATATGAGCAAGAAGAAATAATTTCTTTACTTAAATCTTTTCCATTAAGTATTACTGGTTTTTTATCACGAGAAAAAGCAATGATTACACAAGGCGGAATTTCTTTAAAAGAAATAGATCCATGTACAATGCAATCTCGTTTAATTAATGGATTATATTTTTGTGGAGAAATGATTGATGTAGATGCAGATACAGGCGGATTTAATCTTCAAGCAGCATTTTCTACTGGTTATCTTGCAGGTGAAAGTTCTGTTTTAAATTTCTAATAATTTTTTATGCAAAAATTTTACAAAAGAAAGAATTAAAATTAATGAAAATACGAAATTTATATTTAGCATCAGATTCAAAAGCAAGAAAAGAACTTTTAAAAATTTTAGGATTAAATTTTAAGGTTATTCCAACATATGTAAAAGAAGAAAAACAAAAACCAAATTTATCCTATGCAGAATTAGTAAAAAGAAATGCTTTAAAAAAAGCAATGTTTGCTGCTGAAAAATTAAAAAAAGGCATTATTATTGGTGCAGATACTATTATTGTACAAGATAAAATTGTTTATGGAAAACCTAAAGATTTAAAAGAAGCAAAATTAATGTTAAAAAAATTATCGCAAAAAGCACAATGGGTTTATACAGGTGTTGCCATAATTGATAAAAACAAAAATAAATTGTTAGTGGATTATGAAAAAGCAAAAGTTTTTATGGATGAACTTACAGATGAAGAAATTGAAAACTATTTTTCATTAATTTCTCCAACAAAATTAGCAGGAGGATTTGATATTCAAGGAAAAGGTGCTTTTTTTATTCGCAGAATAGAAGGATGTTTTTACAATATAGTAGGATTGCCTTTGCGAAAAATATATCAAATGTTTAAAAAATTGGAAATTGAAGTATTTTAGCATAATTTCCCGCCTTTAATATAACTATGTATATGCTTCCAAAAATAAAAAAAACCTCTATAACCTATTTTTGTAGAAAGTATTATGTAAGCAGAAAATTCAAAAAAAAATTTGACAAAGAAAATAGAAAGTAATAAAATAAAAATAAATTTTTGAAAAAAATTAGTAAAATTTATTATATAAAAATCAAAAATAATTTTGCATCTAAAATTTTTATAAACACAATTTTGCATTTTGATATTTGCATTTTTCAATTATAACATTGGAGGTTATATATGCGTTCTGATTTAATGAAAAAAGGTTATACAAAAGCACCTCATCGTTCTTTATTTAAAGCAATGGGATATATTGATGAAGAATTAAATAAGCCCATTATAGGAATTGCTCATTCTGCCAATAAACTTATTCCAGGTCATATGCATTTGAATGAAATTCTTGAAGCTGTAAAAACAGGAATACAAATTGCTGGAGGAACTCCAATGGAATTTGCTACAATTGGAGTTTGTGATGGAATTGCAATGGGACATTTAGGAATGAAATATTCTCTTGCTTCAAGAGAAATAATTGCAGATTCTATTGAAATAATGGCTAATGCATATCCTTTTGATGGATTAGTTTTGATTCCTAATTGTGATAAAATTACTCCTGGAATGTTAATGGCAATGTTGCGAATAAATATCCCTTCAATTATTATAAGTGGTGGGCCAATGTTGGCTGGGAAAATAAAAAATAAAATTGTTGATTTAATTACAGTATTTGAAGGTGTTGGAAAATATGCTTGTTCTAAAATTAATGAAGAAGAATTAAAAGAATTAGAAAATGAATGTTGTCCTGGAGTTGGGTCTTGTGCGGGAATGTTCACTGCCAATTCAATGAATTGTTTAACAGAAGCATTAGGATTAGCATTGCCTGGAAATGGAACTATTCCAGCAGTTCATGCTAAAAGAAAACGATTAGCTAAAATAACTGGTATGAAAATAATGGAGTTAGTTGAAAAAAATATTTTGCCACGAGATATTGCAACACAAAAAGCATTTTATAATACTATTTATGTAGAAATGGCTTTAGGTAGTTCAACAAACACAGTTTTACATTTACCAGCCATAGCTAATGAAGCTAAAATAAAATTAGATTTGAATTTATTTAATGAAATAAGTATAAAAACTCCAAATCTTTGTAAAATTTCTCCTGCTGGACATCATCATATGGAAGATTTAGATTTAGCTGGTGGAATTTGTGCAGTAATGAAAGAATTAGAAAAGAAAAATTTTCTTGATACTGATGTAATTACAGTTACAGGCAATACTCTTAAAAAAAATATAGAAAATGCGAAAAATTTAGATACAGAGGTAATTAGAACTATTGATAACGCTTATTCACAAAATGGTGGAATTGCTATTCTTTTTGGAAATCTTGCTATTAATGGTGCTGTAGTTAAACAATCAGCTGTAGATGAAAAAATGTTTGTTCATAAAGGCCCAGCTCGAATTTTTAATTCTGAAGAAGATGCTACAAAATCAATTCTTGAAAAAAAAAATAGAAAAAGGTGATGTTATTGTTATTCGTTATGAAGGACCTAAAGGTGGACCTGGAATGAGAGAAATGCTTGGACCAACATCAGCAATTGCTGGGATTGGGTTAGATAAAGATGTTGCTTTAATTACAGATGGGAGATTTTCTGGTGGCACCAGAGGTGCTGCTATTGGACATATTTCTCCCGAAGCTCAAGAAGGCGGAACTATTGCTATTCTTAAAGATGGAGATATTATTGAAATTGATATTCCAAACAAAAAATTAAATGTAAAATTAACTGATAAAGAAATAAAAGATAGATTTGAAAAATGGATTAAACCTGATTATAAAATAAAATCTGGATACCTTTATCGTTATGCAATGCAAGTAAGTTCTGCAAATACTGGAGCAATTTTAAAACAAGAAGGTTAAATTGGAAATAAAAGTTATTTTTCAACCAGAAAAAAAAATTGTTTATGTTTTATCAGGAACTTCTATTATGGAAGCAGCTATATTAGCTGGAATTAGCCTTACTAATTTATGTGGTGATCAAGGAACATGTGGAAAATGTGTAGTAAAGGTTATTAAAGGTGCTTTTGAACCTACTGTTTTAGAACAAAAACATCTTTCTTCTGATAAATTAAAACAAGGAATACGGCTTGCTTGTCAATCTAAAATATATCAAGAATCTGTAATTTTTGTAGAAAAAGAAGTAAAATTATATAAAGAAAAAATATTATCTTTGCAAAGAGAAAATAAAATTTCTTTTGAGTCTACTATTAAAAAATATTATTTTCATCTTGAAAAACCAAACATTGAAACACAAATTTCATTATTTGAAAATTTACAAACTTGTCTTAAAAATAAAACTGGGAAAATATTTCAGCCAAATTTATTTCTTCTTCAAAAACTTACAGATTTTTTACAAAAAAGTGATTACAAAATAACAGTTGTTGTTGATAATGAAAAAATAATTGCTTTAGAACAGAATGATACTACAAATAAAAATTATGGTTTTGCTTTTGATATAGGAACAACAACAGTTGTTGGAACTTTAATGAATCTTAATACTGGTGAAGAAATTTTAACCGAAGTTTTTTTAAATAAACAAACTAAATTTGGGGCTAATGTAATTTCTCGAATAAATTTTTGTATAAATCAAAAAAATGGTTTAATGCAATTACATCAAGAAATTATTAACACTATAAATGAAATAATAATAAAAATTGCAAAACAAACTAAAATCAAAAAAGAAAATATTTATGAAATGTGTATAGTTGGAAATCCTTGTATGCAACATCTTTTTTTCAAAATTTCTCCTAAATCACTTGGAATTTTTCCTTTTGTTTCAGTTATTTCTAATAATTTTAAAGAAAAATCTTCTTGTTTAAAACTTAAAATAAATAAAAAGGCTAATGTTTATTCTTTACCTAATATTTCTAGTTTTGTAGGTAGTGATATTATTGGCATTATTTTTGTAAGTGAAATTTATAAAAAAGATAAAATTTCTTTATGTATAGATATTGGCACTAATGGAGAAATTGTTTTAGGATCAAAACATAGACTTTTATCTTGTTCAACAGCAGCAGGTCCAGCGTTTGAAGGTGGAGAAATTTCTTGTGGAATGCGTGCAACACAAGGTGCTATAGAAAAGGTTATTTTAGAAGATGATGTAATTGTTAATGTAATTGGAAATATCGAACCTTGTGGAATTTGTGGAACTGGGTTAATTGATTTAGTTGCAGAAATGCTTAAAAAAGGAATTTTAGATTCAACAGGTAAGTTTAAAACAAAAAAAGAATTACAAAATAATTTATCTCCACTTTTATTAAAAAGATTAGATAATAATGCTTTTTATTTATCTTCAAAAATTAAAATTACTCAAAAAGATATAAGAAATTTGCAATTAGCTAAAGCAGCAATTAAAGCAGGCATAGAAGTATTAAAAAAAATATTAGAAATAGAAAATGAAGATATTGAACAAGTATATATTGCTGGTACTTTTGGAAATTATATTAGAAAAGAAAATGCTCTTAAAATAGGACTTATTCCAAATATTGATTCTTCTAAAATAAGATTTATTGGAAATGCTGCTCAAACTGGATCTAAAATGG
>JBDRGX010000136.1:0-2565 GCA_043817485.1 bacterium | reverse complement strand
TATGAAAAAGAAAATTTATTATAAAAAATATTTATATTTTCTTTGTTTAAAACTTTTTTATTTACATTTATATCAATTGCAAATTTTTCACAAGAATATTCTAAACCAATATTTATTTCTTTTGTAAATTCATTTGTTTTTTTTGTAATTATTTCTTTTAAAGGTGTAGTTATTCTAATTTTTTCTTCTGTTGTAGTTACAAGTGTATATTTAGTTTTTGTTCCTAATTTAATTTTTATATTTGGGGTAATTTTTGTTTCTATTATTATTCCTAAAATAGGTAGAAAAAAATTTGAAATTGTTACAGCGTCTTTTTTATATTCTGAAATATAATAATTTGGTTCTTGTGCTTCAAAAGGATTAAAGTCATTATTAGATGTATTTTTAAAATAATATTCTTTTATTTTTTCTATATTTTTTTCATCAGCTTCTATTTTTTGTTCTTCTTTTCCTATTCCTGGATTAAAAATTAGAAAAGTATTTGCATTAATTTGTTTCATTAATGCTGTAGATATTTTCCAAGAAGAGCCAGCATAAGTTAATTTTTTTTCTTGTTGTTGTGCCAATGTATTTATTTTTTTATTATTATTAAAAGTATTTAGATTAAATTCTATAGCATATTTTTTAGTAAGACAACATAAATTTAATGAGATGCCTTCTAATATTGTTTGAAATTTTTTAGATTCTATTAATAAATTTTTTTCTGATTGTGAATTTTCATAAAAATGAAAAATTTCTTTAAAGCCAAATAAAATCATATTTTCACGAGAAAATGACCAACTTGTTCCTAATTGAATAGCATAATTTGATATTTGATTTTTTTTTTCTTGATATATTTGTTTATTTTTTTCTATTTTTGCATTGTTTTTTGTTGCTGATGATTCAAATTCAGTACCAATTTGTAAATTTTCATTTAATTTTTTTGCAATTCCCCAAGAAACTGTATTAGAAAATATTTTGATACTACTTGCAGAATTTTCAAAAGGGCCTTTTATAATAAGTTGTATATTTGTAGGTGGTGTATTTTTTGTTGAAGATTGTGAATTTTGTGTTTGTGATGGAAAAGATAAAATTATTGTATTATTAATTGTATTAAGTTCAGAAATATATTTAACAAAATCATCTGAAAAAATAACATAATTTTCTAATGTTTTTTTATTTATTTCTGTTGAAAAAATTATATTAGAAATAAATAGAATTATTAAAATAGATATATTTTTTTTAAACATGTATTTTTTCCAAAATGTTTATACTAATTTGCAATCAGAAAAAAAATATTGTAAACTACCAAATTCAAAATTATTTCGTTTTTACCGATATCTCGTTCCTACGGAACGAATTGGCTTGTTTATATTTATTTTTCTACCAATATTATGTTTCTAACGGAACAATTTGTCCTTGTGCTTTATCAATCAATTATTATATATAACGACTTAAGTTAATTGGCATAAAAACTTAACTTTATCCATAAATACATTTGCTTGCATAAATTTTAATCCTGTATCCCATATCCCTTTTCTTTTACATTTCGTTATATATATACCTTCTACAACAATGTCACCCCTTCGGGGTTTAATTGGTAATTATCTAATAATTGCTATAATAATATCAGTCCTTCAGGCTTTAATATATATAAAAACTTAACTTTATCCATAAATACATCTACTTGCATAATTTTTTTTGAATTGTTCGTTAACTATTTTTTTGCCGTTATATATATTTCATAAATGTCCCATCGGGACAACATATCGGTCGAAAAAATTATTCTCGCATAATAACAAATGCCGTAGGCATGATATGTTAAATTTTAATCGAGTTCTATCAATATCTTGTTCCTATGAAACGAATTGAAATGTTTATGATTTTAAATTAAAAATATGATATTCGGATTTCGAATTTTCTCTTTTATTACTATCACTTTGATTGCAATTTAGTATAAATAATATAAATATATTTTGTCAATAATATTTATTTTTACTTTTATTGTAATATTTTTTTTCTATTTTCTTGACATTTTTTTATTATTTTATTATGAAAAATAATAAATTAAAAAAAGAGGTGAAATATGATTAAATTAATTATTGAATTTAAGTCAAAAGAAGTAAGCAATCTTACTTTTGAAAAAGAGATAATTACTATTGGTCGAATTTCAGAAAATGATATTTGTTTAGATAATCTTTTAGTTTCTCGAAGACATGCTCGAATATTCAAAGAAGAAAATAATTATATTTTAGAAGACCTTAATAGTGCTAATGGAACATTGGTTAATAATAAAAAAATTTCTCAGTATCCTCTTCGAAATAATGATGTAATTATGATAGGAAAACATCAAATTGTTTTTTCTCAAGAATTAGAAGTCCCAGAATTTTCTAATTGGGATTTTTCTAAAATGGAAGGAACCATTATAGCAAATATTCCTTCTGAACAAAAAATTAATTCTCAATCAGAAGATAATTTATTATCTGAAAAACAAGAAAAATTCAATACTGAAACTAAAATAAAAATAAATGAAAATATTGAAGAAAATTTTGAAAATAAAAATCAAATTAATTGGGTACTTATTGT
>JBDRGX010000135.1:0-18200 GCA_043817485.1 bacterium | reverse complement strand
AGATTTTTTTTTTGAACCTATTTGTGTATTTAAAACTCCATAATGTCCCATATATTTTGTAAGAGAAAAAGAAAATTCATTTGTAATTATTTTATTTTTTTGATAATTATATAATAAATCTTTTTTTTCTAAACTATAAGAAAAACTTAATTTTATATCAGTTTTAATATCAAAATAAGAAACTGCTTTTACTAAATTATTTTGTTCTTTTTCAAAATCTTTCCAATAAAAAAAATCTCCTTTAAAATCTTTTTTTATTATACTTTTTTCTATTTCCAATAAATAAGATATTTTTCTAAAAGGAGCCATATTAAAATCTATTTTGTAATTCAATGTTTTTTGAAAAATATTTGGATAATAAAAACTATCAAACATATCTTCATTTAAAACTTCTCCTACAACAGAAATGAATTTATTTTGAGGAAATAAATTTTGAATAAATCTCTTTTTATATTTTTTTTTCACTAATTTATTTTGCATATTTTCATCATTAAAATTTAGAATTATTTTAAAAGGAAATTTTGTAAAAATTTGAAATTTTTCTTCTTTTTTGTTTTCATTAATTTCTATGTTAAAATTTAATATTTTTTCTTTTATTTTAGCAGATTTTATTTCATATTTATCTGTTAATTTTAATTGTTCCATTTCTTGAGAAGTAAAATAAGGAACAATAGATTTTGTAGTTAATTTTTGAATAGTTTTATAATTATTAGAAGTAGTTAATAAATTTTCAAAAAAACTGTATCTTGTATCAATATAAATTAAAAAATCTTTTTGTTTTTTTTCATTTTCATAAAAATCAATCATAGAAGTACTTCCAATGAAATAAAAGTTTTTTATTTTATTAAAAGATATATCAAATTTATTTAAAAAAGAATCTATTTTCTCTTTATTTTTATCAAATTTTATTTGATAAAAATAATTACAATTTATTTTTTCCCAATTACCTTGTAAAAAAGTTTCTCCAATATAGTTTTTTTTATTTAAAAGATTATCTTTTATTTGTTCTGTTTCAAATTTCAGAGAATAAGTAAATGGAGAAAAGTTTTTTTTAAGTTTTAGCATTTGATATTTATCTCTTTTAAAAAAAGAAAAAATGTTTCTAAATTCATATTTTACATTATCGCAAAAATTATAATTAAAATTTAAACGATGAGTAGAAATATTTTTTGTTTTATAATTTTCAATCATTTCTCCACAAGCTATGTCAAATAAAGAAAATTCTGATATTTCATAACTTGTTTTAGCTTCTAAACATTTTAAGCTCAAATTTTTATTAAAATTAAATATTTTCCATCTATTTAAAAAATCTGAGTTTAAAGTATTTTCAACAGAAATAAAATTTTCTGATAAATAATAATAATTACTTTTTAAAAAAAATTTATTTTGTTTTGTAAAAAGTTTTAAATTTAAAGCATTTCCTTTTTCTATTTTTTCTGTATAATCTGAAATAGTTTTTTTATTTTTATAACTAAAAGCATATTCACTACCTATATTTAAAAAAGAAAAAATTTTCCATTCTGTATTTATTGCTGATACTAAATAATTTTGAGGAGATTGCAATAATTTTCCATTTTCTTGATTAAAAAAATAATCTTTTTTAGTTTGATTAGTTAATTCAATGTTTTCATTTTCATAATTAAAAATATTGAAATTTAAAGAAAAATTTGGAGAATATAAAAGATTATAAGAAGTAAAACCAAATATTTTTTCAATATAATTTTCTTTTAAATATTCAAAACTTACAATAATTTCTTCTTCTCCTAATATTGGTTTTTGACCAATAAATTCAATTTCACCTTTATTATAATCAATTACATAATCTAATCTTTTTTTCATTAAAATTCCTTTTAACCAAACTTTTTCTGTTCCAGCTAAAATAATTATAAATTTTTCATTTACTTTTAACTCGTATTTTGAAATACCACTTTTTGCAATAATATTTATTTTAACAAATTTTCCTTTAGATATAGAAGCTAATGCAGTTAAATTTCTTTTTTGCATTTTTCCATTTATTTTCAATCCTTCTAATCTTTTATTTAAAGAAATAAACTCAAATTTTGGACATTCTATTATATAATTTCCAAAATTAAGACTCCATAAAGGAGATTTAATATCTATAAAAATGGTATCTAATTCTTTTATTTCTTTTGTAATTCCTTCTGTTTGAATAGGTGTATTTTCATCGCAAAGATAGGCATTTATTGTAGTATTGAAATCTAAATTTCCATTTATATTTAATTTTAAAGATTGTTGAAAAGAAATATCTTGGTCTGAAATAAGGTTTATTCCCATTTTTTTATATCCCTTAATTTTTATATCCGATTTTTTTGATTCTGGAGGAAGAAAAAAATTTTCTTGAAATTGTGCTCCATATGATTTTTTAAGATTTATTGGTAAAATATCATATTCAAGATGAATTATTTTTTTAGGAGGGGTTGGACATAAAATAGTAATAATTCCAGTTTCATAATTTATGGTGTAATCATAATTTTTTTCTAATAAAATTTTATCAAGATAAATTTTTTCACTTTTTTCAATAATCCAAAAATGTTTAATTTTAATTTCTTTAATAGCTTGAAATTCTTCTATTTGATGATATAAGGAAATTTCTGATTTACTTATACTTATAAATAAAAAGAAAAATAAAACAAAAAGGATTTTTTTTCTTTTTATTGAATTGTGTGAATTGTGCCAAAAAAATTTTACAATTTGTTGCAGAAATGAATTATTGCTAAAATAATAAATACATTGTTGGAAAAATATTTTGCAGTTTGTTGCGTGGAGATTTGTTTTGCACATTTTATTACCATTTCAAAATTGGATTTATTACAGATTATTACAAAGTAATTCATTAAAATAATTTCAAAAATTCTACAAACTCAATAGTTTTTCTTTAAGTTTTAATAAACCTTTTTTATTTTCATCCCAATATAGCATTTCATATGCTTCTTCATATTTTAACCAACAATATTCTGTATGCTCTAAACTCAATTTTACATCTAATTCTTGAACTTCAATTCCAAAAACAGCTTCTTGATAACTTTTATTATTTTTATTAAAATTTTGCAAAGAAACAGGCCCTATGATTTTATTGAAAATTGTAAGTCCAGTTTCTTCATAAGCTTCTCTAATACCTGCTTGTTCAAAAGTTTCATTTTTTTCTACTTTTCCAGTAATTCCCTGCCAATAATTTCCTAAACAAAAAGATCTTTTTAAAAGCAAGTATTGAATATTTTCATTTTTTTTATAAATATAAATTTGTACTTTTTTGAATATTTTCATAATTAAAATTTCAATCGATCCAAAAGCCCTTTTTTTATTTTAATAGCATCATAAGGACAAAATTCTTGACAACAAAAACATTTAATACAAACAGAATAATTTATTTGTAATTTTTTTTTGTATTCTGTAATTGCATGAGGAGGACAATTTTCTAAACAAACTTTACATTTTTTGCATAATTTTTCTATAATAACAGGCTTTGAAGTAAAAAACTTTTTCAAAGGAATTTTTAAAAAAGCAGGAATTATTACTCCTATATCACTTTGTTCAGTATCTGGAAATTTAAAATTATGAATTTTAACAGATTCTATATTTTCTCCGACAATTTCAATTTCATCTAAATTTATTCCTTTAATACCTTTTTTTAACGCTGCTTGTAAAGTATATAAATTCTTTCCTATGCCTAAAATTTCAGAAATTACTCTATCTACAGAATGTCCATTTGTTCCAGCAATAATTAATCCAATTTTTTTAGGATCTCCAGAACTTGGACCATCTCCTTCCATTCCTATAACTCCATCAACAATAGTAAGTTGTGGTTTAATAAGTTCATATAATTCTACTAACATTGTAGCAAAATGTTCTTTATGAATTCCTGTTTTTAAATGCCAATCAATTCTTTTTGGAGGAGTAACACAACCAAAAAGATTTTTTATAGATAATGTAAGTTTCATATGTGTATGAGTTTTAATTTTAGGAAGGTTAATAATAAAAGGACTATTTAATACTTCTTGAGCAATTAAATGTTCTTTGAAAAATCCGTTTTTGCAAGAGACAGAAACAAATTCTTTGAAATCCACATAAGGAATTTCACAAATTTGTTTAATACCCGTTTTTTCTAAAACTTTATTCAATGATTCATAACCAGGTTTATCTCCAATAATTGGGTTTCCTGAAACTTTTTTAACTAAAGAAGAAACTGCTTTAATTATTAATGGATGTGTTGTAACCGCTTTTTCTATTGGTTTTGAATTGAGTAAATTTGGTTTTAAAAGAACTTTTTTATTAGAAAGATTAAATTGTTCTAATCCTCCAATTAAATCAATAGATTTTTTTATAGATTCATATACTTTTTCATATTCATAAGAATCACATTTTACAATAGATACTTTAAACAAATTTATCCCTTATTTTAAAATTACAATATAAAAATAATTCATAAAATTTCTTTATCAATTTCTTCCATTTTTTCCAAACATTTTAAAAAATCGTCATTTAATTTTTTTATAAGTATAGTTATTTCTTTTTGTTTTTTATTCAAACTAGCAAAGTCTGGATGAGTTTTATAAGTGTTTGGATCCATTAATAAATTGTTAATTTCTTCTAATTCTTTTTCTGATTTTTTTAATTCTTTTTCTACTTTTTCAAATTTTTCTTTTATTTCTTTTTCAAATTGATGTTTTTTATTTCTTTGTTCAGCTTCTTTTTTTTTATTAAAATCAATCTCTTTTTTTTTTTGAATTTTTGGAGTTTTTTCTGTAATATTTAAAGATTCAACAACTTTTGTTTCATTTAATTTTTTTTTATAAAAATAATAATCCACATCTCCTGGATAATGGAATAATTGACCATTTTTAACTTCTATTACTTTATTAGCAACTCCACGAATAAAATCTATATCATGACTAATAAAACATAATGTTCCAGTATATAATTTTAATGCATTTTTTAAAACATCTCTTGATTGAATATCCAAATGATTAACTGGTTCATCCATTAATAATAAATTTGGGGGATTAAGTAAAATTTTTGCAAGCGTTAAACGACTTTTTTCTCCTCCACTTAATACTTTAACTTTTTTATAAATATCATCTTGTTTAAATAAAAAAGAACCTAAAATTTTTCGTAAATAATTTTGATCATATTCACAAGAAACACTTAAAATTTCATCCCAAATAGTATTTTCGGCTTTAAGCATTTCTAATTGATGTTGAGCATAATAAGCTATCTTTATTTTATGGCCTGTTTTTTTTTGTCCAGAATCAAAATTCAAAACACCAGCAAGTATTTTTAATAAAGTAGATTTTCCGCTTCCATTAAAGCCAACTAAAACAACTTTTTCTCCTCTATATAAAGTTAAGTTCAAATTTTTATAAACCGTATTTTCTTCATATTTTTTAGTAATATTTTCTAATATTATAGATTCTTTTCCACCTTTATGTTCTGGTTGTTGTAAAGAGAAATGAATTTGTTGTGTTGATTGTGGTAATTCTATTTTTTCCATTTTTTCTAACATTTTCATTTTACTTCTTGCTTGAGTGGCTTTTGTATTTTTAGCTTTAAATTTTTCAATAAATTTTTCTAATTGCTCTATTTTTCTATCTTGATTTTTTTTCGCAGAAATTAATGAATCTAATCTTTGTTTTTTTTGTTGTTGATAAAAATCAAAATTACCACTAAAACTTGTAATTTGACTATTTTCTAATTCTAATATTTTTGTTGTTACTTTATTTACAAAATCCCTATCATGAGAAGTAAAAATAATAGTTCCAGGATAAGAAAGCAAATATTCTTGTAACCAAATTACAGAATATAAATCTAAATGATTTGTTGGTTCATCTAAAAGTAAAATATTTGGAGACAATAAAAGCAATTTAGATAATGCAATTCGCATTAACCAACCACCACTAAAATTAGATGTATAACGAGAAAAATCGTTTTGATTAAATCCTAAACCTTGTAATATTTTTTTTGCTTTTGATTCTGTATCATAACCAGATAAATGTTCTAAAGATTCTTGTAAAGTCCCATATTCTTCTAAAAGATTTTTTAAATTTTTATCATTTTCTGAAGTTTTGGCAATTTTATGTTCCAAAATTTCCTTTTCTTTTTCTAATTTTACAAGTTCTGGAGAAAAAGATAAAACTTCATTTAAAACAGTTTCATTTGTAGAAATAACTATTTCTTGAGGAAGATAACCTATCTTAGTGTTTTTAGGAATAATTATTTCTCCTTTATCTTGTTTAATTTCCCCCATAATAATTTTAAAAAAAGTACTTTTCCCAGTACCATTAGCACCAACAATCGCTATTTTTTCTCTATCTTGCAATAATAAACTACAATTATTGAATAAAACTTTTCCTCCAAAAGATTTAGATATATTTTGTATTTGAATCAAAATTACTTCCTTTTTTATTATTTATTAAAAATAAATTACTTGTAAAAAAAGACAAAATAATAATAAATTTTTATTTTGTCAAGTTTTAAGAAAATATTGCTTGAAAAATAGTTTTTTTAATTTTTAATAAAGTTTGTGTTTTTTCTTGACTTATTAAAAATAATAGTAAAAAAAATACAAAAAATATTTTTTTTATTTGTAAACATATGAAAAATAACAGGAGGCTTAAAATAATGAGTAGTAATATATTTTGGATTTTTGAAAAAGGTGGTATTTGTATGCCATTTATAATGATTTCTTCTCTTTTTGCTCTTACTATTTTTATAGAAAGATTTTATTATCTTCGTAAAATAAAAAAAGAAACAGTTGATTTTATTTTGCAAATTAGAATTTATTTAAAAGCAAATAAAAAAATAGAAGCACTTGCTATTTGTGAAAGTTCAAAAAGTCCAGTTGCTCAAATATTTAAATCTGGAATATCTAAAAGCGATAAAAATAGAGAAGAGATAAAAGAATCTATTTTAGATACTGGAAATCAAGTAGTTCCAGTATTAGAAAGATATATGAGAGCTCTTGCCACAATAGGAACAATTGCTCCTTTATTAGGTTTTTTAGGTACTGTTTTAGGAATGGTAAAGGTATTTATGAAAATAGAAAGCATGGGTGGACAAGTAAATGCAAGTGTTTTGGCTGGTGGAATTTGGGAAGCTTTATTAACTACTGTTGCTGGTTTAATTGTGGCTATTCCTACTTTAGTAGGATATAATTATTTAATATCTAATGTAAATAAATTTGTATTAGATATGGAAAAAAGTTCTAGTGAACTTGTGGAATTTTTATCAAAAGGAAAAGAAAATGAAGTTTAAAAAAACTGATTTAGATATTTCATCTTTTCAATTTAATTTAACTCCTTTAGTAGATGTAGTTTTTCAACTTCTTATTTTCATTATTTTATCTTCAAGTTTTGTAATGCAACCAGGAATAAAAGTAAATTTACCTTCTACTGTAAGTTCTGAAGCACAATTGGAAAAAGAAATTGTTATTTCTCTTACAGAAGAAGGCGTTATATATTTAATGGATAGTCCAATCAGTATTATTGATTTACCTAAAAAACTTAAAGGGCTTATTTCTTTTTCTAAAGATAAAATTTTAATTATTAAAGCCGATGAAAATACTCGTCATGGTTTAGTAGTAAAAGTAATGGATATTGGTAAAATAGTAGGTGTTGAAAAATTAGCTATTGCTACACAACCTAAAGAATTAAGATAATTGGAGATATTATCGTGTTAAAAGATACAAGACAAAATATTGCTTTTTTAATTTCTTTAGGAATTCATATACTTATTTTAGTTTCTATTTCTTTGTTTAGTGTTTATCAAAAAAAAATGGTTTATACTTTAACAGAAGTAGAACTTATTGGTACAAGTTTATTTCCACAAGGTTCTTTACAATACAAATCTCAAGTACCTTATCAAATAAAATCTTTAACTGAAAAAGAAAATTTTACAGATGTTAAAATTGAGCAAGAAAAAAATATAATTACTAAAGAAAAATTTAGTATTTTCAAAAAAGATATTGAAAAACCATTAGAAAAAAAAGAATCTAAACCTATTTTTAATAATTTAAAAGAAATAGAAAAAGCTGTGGCTCCACAAATACAAGAAATTGAAAAATTAGTTTATACTGAACCAGCTGGTGTTGAAAATGCGGCTCAATTTGGAGAATTTGCTGGTAAATTAAATATATCTGGCCCAATAACAGAAGCAAAAAGAAATATAATTCATCGTGAAAAATTTGAACATTCAAAACAAATTGCAATTGCTATTTCATTAAAATTTTGGGTGGAACCTGATGGCAGAGTAAGTACTGTAATTCCTTTACAAAAAGGAGATACAAATTTAGAAAAAAAAGCAATTGAAATACTTAAAAAATGGCGATTTGAATCTTTGCCTCGAAATGCAAAACAAGAAAGACAATGGGGAATAATTCCATTAAAATATATATTAAAATAAACAAAAAATAATTAATAGAATTTTTAATACTAATTTGTATTCAAAAATATGAGATTTTTTAATCCAAAATCTAAAATTTCATATAATAACAAGGCACAAGAAGAAGGCGACGAATATGTATTAAAGAATTCCACCCCCGTCCTAACGGACATCCCCGCCAGCGGGGGACACAAGAAGCCAACACATTTAGCGTTTAAATGTGATTTGGTATAAGGAAAAAATGAAAGATAATTGGTATATTTATCCAAAGCAAACATTACTTCAAGAAGAAATTTCTAATTCATTAAATATTTCTTCTATTTTATCTCAAATTTTAATTAATCGTGAATTAACTTCTTTAGAAGATATTAAAAATTTTTTAACCCCTTCTTTAGATACACTTCATTCTCCTTTTCTTTTAAAAGATATGGATATTGCTTGTGATAGAATTTTACAAGCAATTAACAAAAAAGAGAAAATTATTATTTATGGAGATTATGATGCTGATGGAATTACAAGTGTTTCTTTATTAATATTAACTTTTAGACATTTTGGAATAAATGTTGATGATTATATTCCATTACGATTTAATCAAGGTTATGGGTTAAATCAAGAATCTCTTGAAAAAATTAAAAAACAAGGATACTCATTAGTAATTACAGTTGATTGTGGAATTACTTCTTTTTCTGAAATATTATATGCTAAAAAAATAGGATTAGATGTTATTATTACTGATCATCATGAAGCAAAAGAAAATTTACCAGAAGCACTTGCAATTATTTCTCCAAAAAGAAAAGATGATAATTATCCTTTTAAAGATTTAGCAGGAGTAGGAGTTGCTTTTAAACTTAGCCAATGTCTTTTTTCTAAACTTGATCCCTCTTCAAAAGAAATTTTTAATTTTCTTGATTTAGTAAGCATAGGAACTGTTGTTGATGTATCTCCTCTTATAAACGAAAATAGAACTTTAGTTAAAAAAGGACTTGAAGTAATTAACAAAAATTCTAATTTAGGAATTACATCTTCAAAAAAAATAGCTGGATTAAATAAAAATATTGAAAGTTATCATTTAAGTTTTATTTTAGGTCCTCGAATAAATGTTTTAGGGCGATTAAGCGATGCAAAAGAAGCTGTAGAGTTGTTTATTACAAATGATGAAAAAAAAACATTGCAAATTTCTAATGACTTAGATTGTAAAAACAAAATTCGTCAAAGTATTGAAAAAGAAATTTTTGAAGAAGCAGTAGAAAAAATCGAATCATCACAAAAATTAAAAGATCAAAAAATATTAATTATTTCTAATAAGGATTGGCATATTGGGGTTATTGGAATTGTTGCTTCAAGAATTGTTGAAAAATATAAAAAACCAACAATTATTATTAGTATTGTAAATGGAGAAGGAAAAGGATCTGCTCGAAGTATATCGGAATTTCATATATACAAATCTTTATTATCTTGTAGTTCTTTTTTGAAAAGTTTTGGAGGACATAAATTAGCTGCTGGATTAGAAATTCAAGCAGAAAAAATAGAAGAATTTAATGAAAATATGCAAGAATATGCAGAAAAAAATTTATCTCAAGAATTATCTAAACCAAAAATTAAAATAGATGCTTCTATTTCTTTACAAGAAGTAAATTTTGATTTAATTAAAGAAATAAATATGCTTGCTCCCTTTGGTATTTCTAATCCACGACCTATTTTTTTAAGTACTGGATTACAAATTATGGGCTATCCTCAAATATTAAAAGGAATTCATGTGAAATTATTAGTTAAAGAAGGAACTTTAATAAGAGAAGCAATTGGGTTTGGTTTAGCAGATTATTTTAAAAAAGAAAATTTTTCTAAAATAAATTTAGTTTATTCTCCAAGCATTAATACTTTTCAAAATGTATCTTCTATTCAATTAAAAATAGAAGATATTGAAGGAATAGTCTAAAATAATAACAAAGGTAATGAAATAGATTATGAATATATTAGTTGTTGATGATGAAGAAAAAATGTGTAAAATTTTAAAAATGATGTTAGAAAAAAATGGACATAAAGTAGAAACTGCTTATAATGGAACACAATCTCTTGAAAAAATAACCAAATTAAAATTTGATTTGGTTATTACTGATTTTAAAATGCCAGATATGAATGGTTTGGTTTTACTTGAAAAAATAAAACAATATGATTATTCCATAGATATAATTATAATGACAGCTTATGCAAGTGTTACTAATGCTGTAGATGCAATGAAAAAAGGTGCTTATGATTATATTATTAAGCCCTTCCCTTTAGATGAATTAGAATTTAAAATAAAAAAAATAGAAGAAAGAAAAAAAAATCTTTTTAAAAATGAAAAAAATAAATCTGATACTGTAATTGGTACAAGTAGTAGTATAAAAAAAGTTTTTGAAATGGTTTCAAAAGTAATTGATACTGATACTACAGTGCTTTTAAGAGGGGAAAGTGGAACTGGAAAAGAAATTATTGCAAGAAATATTCATTACAATAGTAAAAGAAAAGATAAACCTTTTATTGATGTAAGTTGTGCTGCTTTACCAGAAACATTATTAGAAAGTGAATTATTTGGTTATGAAAAAGGTGCTTTTACTGGAGCTAATGAAACAAAAAAAGGAAGATTTGAATTAGCTCAAGAAGGAACTATATTTTTAGATGAAATTGGAGAAATTTCTTTAGGAATTCAAGTAAAACTTCTTAGAATTTTACAACAACGAGAATTTGTAAGATTAGGTGGAATTACTACTATTAAAACAGATGTTAGAATTATTACTGCTACTAATAAAAATTTAGAAAATGCTATAAAACAAAATTTATTTAGAGAAGATTTATATTATCGTCTTAATGTATTTCCTATTTTTCTTCCTTCCTTAAAAGAAAGAAAAGAAGATATTCCAGAACTTGTTTTTCATTTTCTTTCGAAATTAAATCAACCATCTTCAAAAATAACTTGTGAAGCATTAAATTGTTTAATAAATTATCATTGGCCTGGGAATATTAGAGAATTAGAAAATATTATAGAAAGAGCTACTATTCTTGCTGGAGAATCATTGATTACACTTGATCATTTTCCTTTATATATTCAAAATAAATTTATAGAAAATTCAGATACTGCACATTCACAAGAAATTTCTCTTGAAGAATTAGAAAAAAATTTTATTTTTAAAACAATTGAAAATGCAAAAGGAAATAAAAGTAAAGCAGCTAATTTATTAGGAATTACACGAAGATCTTTATATTCAAAATTGGAAAAATTAAAAAAGGAATTAAAATGAATTTTTTATTTATTTTATTATTTATAAATATTTTCATAAGCCCTATTTATGCTAAATCTTATAAGGGCTATATAAAAATGAATGAAAATTATTCTTATTATAGTATTTATGAAGAAAAAAAATGGGCAGAAAAAATTTTTTTTAATTTGGAAAAATCTTTTAATCTTTTTTCAAAAACTTTATTAGAAACTGAAACTAATTTACAACATACAAAAAAATATGCAGAAGGGGAATTATTAAGTAATTTTAATTATAATTTTTCTGATGATATTTTTTTTAAATTTTCTAATGAATTTTTGTTTTCACATTATTATGAAAAATCTCAACAAGGAAATAATGAAATAAATGAAAAAGCTAATTTTGCATTTAATTTTATTTTTTTAGATGATTTTTCATTAGAATTAGGGAATGAATTTAAGTATAATAAATTTAAAAATCCAAATTCATTTAATTATGATTATAATTCTTATCAAATTAAAACAAATTTAGATTATGCTATTTTTTTTAATACAAATATTAATATTGGAGTTGATTATTTGATTTTTAAAATGCTTTCTTTTGCTGAAGAATTAAGCCAAGAAGATTTTGATTTATTATCTGATCTTTATGCAGAAGAAGAAATTCCTCAAAAAAATTCAAAAAATTATGAAGAATACGGAATGGCTTTAGATTTTGAACAAACTTTTAATACAGAAATTAATTTGGATTTAGAATATGAAATGAGAATAAAAAACTATTATAATTCTTCGGATAAAAATAAACTTTGGGAACAAAATGCTTTACTAAACTTTAAATTTCCTTTGTTTTCGAATTTAAAAACAAACTTAAAAAATGAAATGGAAATAGAAGATTATGCAAAACCAGATGAATATAATACTAATTCTTTTTTATTAAAATTTGAACCAGAAATAGAATATAATTTAGAAAATTTTATTTTTAAAATATCTTATGTAAGAGAGAAAAAAAAAGATGAAACTGATCCGACATATTCATATTTAAAAAGAAAATTACCTTTTTCTATTCAATATGAAAATAAAATTTTTTATTGGGAAGTAATTACTGATTTAGAAAAAAATAAATGTCCTTTTGATGAAAATTATTCTAATAAAAAATATTGGGGGAATACAACTTCTTTTGATTTCACTTGGCGATTAAATTCTTTGTGGAAATTTTTTTTATGGTCATCTTATGCTTATAGATGGTATTCTACTGAAAAAATTGAAGAAATAAATTTTTTATTTACAACAAAAATACAATATAGTTTTTAACTTCTGTAGAAAAAATAAACAAAAAAAAATTAAATATAAAAAGGAGATCATAAATGATTTTAAGAGAATTTTTAAAATCTAAAATTCATCAAGCAACTATTAGTAAAACAGAATTATATTATAAAGGTAGTATTGGTATAGATAAAGCAATTATAAAAAAAAGCAATATTGCTCTCTATGAAAAAGTACATGTACTTAATTTAAATAATGGAGAACGAATTGAAACATATGTAATAGAAGAAAAAGAAAATTCTGGACTTATTATTCTTTATGGTCCAGCAGCAAGACGAGGACAAATTGGAGATAAACTTTGTATTCTTGCTTATGCTTTAGTTTCAGAAGATGATTTAGATAAAATAAAACCAAGTATAGTTCTTTTAGATGAAAATAATAAAATAATAAAAAGTAAATAATATATTGTTTTATTTTTAATTGCAAATTGGTATTAAACAAATCAAAGGATTTTCTACTTATATGGTGAACCGACGATTTAAATCGTCGGTTCAAGGTGAAGAATTTTAACGCTAACTGTGTTGGCTTTGTTATCAACTGTGTTATTTGACTAATTTTAAATTCATAATTTTTATTTTTTTTCGCCTTATTATCATTTTGAATGCAAATTGGTATTAAGCCATTTCAAAAAAACTTTACATTTTTTTATCAATATTCTCACCAAAAAAAAATTATTTTAAAAATTATTTTAAAATAATTTGACTTTTCTACCTTATTTTTCACTATAATTAAATAGAAAGAAATAAAAATAAATTAAATATGAAAATATCTTTTTCATAGAAAAAGGAGGAAAATAAAATGAAATACAAAAATGAAAAAGGAATGGTTTTTATAATAGTACTTGTTATTGTGGCTGCTGCTGCTGTTGCGGGAATTTACTTTTCAAATAATATACAAGAAGGAGGGAAAAAAATAGTAGATAAAGTACAAAGTTTACAAGCTTTACATTTAGCTGAAGCAGGTATTGCTAATGCTCGAAAAACATTAAAATCTAATCCTAATATTGCAGGACCTATATCTAATATTTCAATGGGAACAGGATATAATACATTAAGAAATAAAGTACAAAATAAAAAATTAAATATTATTATTTTACAAAATAAACCAGCAAAAGGTTATTGTACTATTATTTCTGAAGCAAATGTAGGAGGAAATTTCCAAAGTTATAATGAAAACACAGGAAGATTTATATTTAGAGGTGGTGTTACTAAAAGACTTAATGTTGTAGTAAAAACATCTTCTGTATATAGTTCTGAAAATTGGCCAGTTCTTGGTTGTACAGGTGGAAATGCGAATAATGAAATCAAAGTAACTTGCAATTATAGTCCAGGAAGTGAAATTCCTATTACGGGAAATATTTTTTCAGATAGAAAAGTTGTTTTTACTGGTTCATATACTAATAAAGTAAAAATAACTGGTAATCTTACTACTCATGATGGAGAACCAGAAGGAATTTTAGCAACGCAAATAACTAGAGAAAAAAGAGTAAAAACTGTTGGAGAAACTCCTTTATTAATAAATGCAATACCAGTTTTAACAGCACCATCAATTACTTTACCAGATACTGTTTCTTTAAGTATTGAATCTCCATTAACACCAGATTTATCAGATCCTTCTTATTTTAATGGTAGAGACAAAGCATCTAATTTAGCTTATTATAAAGCAAAAGCCATTGCTGATGGTACATATTACACAACAGATATTAATTTTACCCAATCTTGGCAAACTATTAACAAAACATACTATACTACTGAAAATATTTATATTGGAACTGGTAGTAGTAGTGATTCAATAACATTAAATTTAACAAGCAATGGAAGATTAATATCAGAAAAAGATATTTGCGATAATAAAAGTACTGTGCGTATTGAAGGTTCTTCAACAGAAACTGAAATAAGTCTTTTAGCAGGTGGGAATATTTTTTTTAATAGTGAACAAGGGAAATCAATTAATTTGCTTAGAAATCTTCAAGTTTATACTTATGGAAATTTTACTAATTATTCTGCTTATTATTTATATGGTAGATTTCAAGCAAAAGGTAATTTTACTATGAAACCTCCTTCTACAACTTATACTTATTTTTATGAAAAAGTTAATATAAAAACTAATGGTAATTTTATGTTTCTTGCTCAATCTCCATGGGATCAAGGTATTTATTCAGAAGGAAATGAAAATTCTATTCATAGTGGTGGAGCAATAATTTTTGATTGTGGAGATCGTATTTCAAGTGGTCTTTATATAGAATTAAGAAGTTCTGGAATGATGAATTATACCATTGATGCAGGTAGTCCAAGAGAAAGAGTTTTAGAAAATGCTGGTATTGTTATTTGTAAAGGAATGGATGTAACTGCACCTGCTTATCATCATATTAATAGTTCATTACATAGTCAAGGGAATATCTATATTGTTGCTAATGGAAAAGGTTCTCAATACATAACAGGAAGTTCTTCAACTAATAAACTTAAAATTAGAACTCCTAAATCTTTTATTGCTTTTAATCATCATGTTGCTCGTGGTATAGGTTTTGCAAGTGTAGATATTCAAGTAGGAGAAAATGTTGAAATTTATGATCTTTGGCAAGGACAATCATTAAATAATGTAATAATAAAAGCAAAAGGAACAAATGGTTTTACAAATGTACGAAGAAATAATGTTGATTGTTGGGTAAAAAACGGAATTATTATTCTTAATGGACAATGGAGTTCTGAAGCTCATACTTCAATAAAAAAAAATGAAATAATGGCATGTGAATTTTATACAGAAAAAAGCATTTCTTTTCTTTCTACTAATAAACAACGTATGAGAATAATGCAAAATTCTATTGCTAAATCTAATGGAGATATTCTTATGAGAGGTTGTGGTAGTGTTCCTTGTGATATGGATATTTCTGCTCATCCAGATGGTAATTGTATTTTTCATAGTGGTGGAAATATTATTATTATAAGCTCTGAAAATAGTGCTAATCAATCTGCTCAAGTGTTTAATGGAATTTCTGAAATGAAAGCCAAAGGAGACAATACAGTAAGATTTCTTCATTGGAATGGTGGTTATCAAACAAGCGGAAGTCCGATAATAGATATTGGTGATGATATTAGTAGACCGTATATAGTAGAACCAGGTATTATTATTGCTTCTGGTCAATCAGCGGGTACTGCTGGAATAAGTGGAAAATTAGAAACAAATGGTAGTATTTCTTTTATTTCTTATAATCAACCAGTTGAATGGTCAGGAAATTTTGCAATAGATTTAACTTATGCTCGCAGTAATGAAAACATTCTTTTTGGTTTTTATAGAGATGCTCAAAAATTCCGTGATAAAATTAAAGGAAATTTTTATGCAAAAAAAAATATTACACTTACAAATACTGATAGAGTTATTACTATTAGCGGATATTTTATTTCTAAAGATGAAACAGTTAGTATTACTTTAGAAGGAGCAAATCCTTATTTCACAGTAACGGCTGGAATAAGAGCTGGAAAAGATGCAATTCTTCAAGCTCCTGGAGCTTCACAACAAGGAGCATCTTTTACAGGTTGTATTATTGGTGGAAGAAAAGCAGAAATAAAGAATTTTGGAACAATTACTTATGATGCTACTATTGGGAGAACTTTATTAGGAGAAGGTGGTATTTCAGTGCCAAGTTCAGTTACTACTCGAGTTGTCAATTGGAGACAAATGAAGTAATAACAAAACAAATGTGTTGCAATAAAAACAGTAATGTATGAAAAGCCAAATAGAGTATAAATAAATAGCCAAAAGAGATTGGATTAATCAATTCTTTTGGCTATCATTATTTCGTTTCTACGGAACGAATATCTACAAATGTTCCATCGGGACAATCAGTAAAAAAAAATCATTTCCACATAATACAAATGCCGTAGGCATGATATTAAATTTCAATCAGTTTTACTAATATAATGTTTATAATTTTAAATTAAAAATATGATATTTGTATTTTTTTCTTTTATGTATTTTGTATTGTTTTGGTTCAATGTTGATGGTTTCTCCAAGTATTTCAAAATTAATTCCCCCTGAGATTATACTCTCTACCCATACAACCTAACAACTGAGCTAAGCTGCGAGCGAAGCGAGTAAGCTCCAACGACTGAGACTTTTAATAGGTATCTGTCCCTATTTATTTGTCAATATTCAAGTAAACTTGACAGTGTGTCAGGTAAATGGTCTATACCATTAAATTCTTTTACCACAATCACTTAATACGCTTTCGTATTTCCGGTCGTATATACGTAATTACCATTTGCCACTTGCCACCAATGCTTCTACAATCATCTTCCACCAAAACGGCAGGAATAACCGTCTCGGCTATATCTTTCCTTATGTCCTCGAAAATAGAGGCGTGTACCTGGAAAACCGTTTATTAGTAGATTCTCTTTTATCTTCTCTATATCTTTCATCCTTGTGCGTGAAGTGAGATAAACAATTTTTACGCTTTGTTGTTTCCATTTCATAATCTTTGTTACACAATTATTAATCTGTATATATTTTTTATCAAAAGGCCAATCCCACCAATGACGGGGACCCATAATCGTTCCCTCAGTAAATATCATGATTGTTTTCTGATGGAAAGATTTATTTTCCTGCGAACTAGTAATTTCCAGATTTTCCATGGTAATAAACGCCATTTAATATTTTCCCTCAATAAAGGAATTTTCCTGTTACACTCAACAATAAGCTCACGTACAGTGGGGAGAATAACCACTAACCTTTATGTGCAAGATAAAATGTTGATAAACTTAAAAACCTTAATCACGAGATCCATCTCCCGCTGTTAAGTGCAGCACCTCGTTAGGCTTGATTGATATCTTACGCCAGAGCGATAGCTTACTGGATACTATTTTCCGCCTGCCTGTTCTCTTAACGCCCGAGTAATATTTTAACACCCTTTCTTTTAAGTCTAACGCAGAGTTGAACGGTGTAGCATCTTTTTGCTACATCCGCTTGAACAACTGGTTAAGCTAACTTTAACGATTTTTTGTGTATGGAATTTTAATATTTTTCCACAATAAACTTTCATGAGCTTCTTTTACCAGAATATCGGCAAACTCTTTTAAGCCCTTCCCTTTATTTTCTTCATATAACTTATCTCTGATCTCTCTTGCGTATTGTCAAAAGTATTTTGACAATACGCTTTAAAATGCTTATTATTAGCAATTATTAAGATTTTATTTGCTTCTCCCCCCTTTTTTATACTATAAATAAAAAAAAATAAAAAAAAAAGGAGATGCAA
>JBDRGX010000134.1:0-2350 GCA_043817485.1 bacterium | reverse complement strand
GCATTATCTTCAAAAGCTTTTCCTGTTTCTGGATTTATTCTTACTTCATCTCCGATTGTCCAAACATTCATTGCATTTATTTTTATGATAAAAATAAATAGCATTGTAAATATTATACCAATAGTTTTATGTATTTTCATTTTTTTCTCTCCTAAAATAAAATTAATTAAAAACTCAAATAAGTAAATAACTTTTTTTAAATTTTAATTTTTACTTATGTATATGGAAATTTTTTTTCATTTTTTTCCTCCTTTTATTTAATTATTCTCTTGTCCCTTCTGGCTTTTTCTTTTTTTCTTCTGATTTTTTTATTTCTTTTTTCATCCATTCAATTACTGATTCACCTTTCATTAAATTTTTTAATTCTTCTTCCAAATTAGAAGGCTTAATAAGCATTATCCAGCCTTGATCATAAGGAGATTTATTGATAATAGTACTATTTTTTTCTAATTCTTCATTTATGGCAATAATTTCACCACTTACAGGAGCAATTAATTTTCCAATCCATTTACTTGATTGTATTTTACCACAAACTTCTCCTTGTGAAATTACATCTCCTTCAAAAGGCATATCTACATAAACAATATCTCCACTTGTTTTTTGAAACATATCATTCATTCCTACTTTTACATTACCATCATTTTCTATTTTTGCCCAACTATGTTCAAAATGATAATATAAATCATCTGGTAAATTATATCCTTCTATTATTGCCATTTTTATCTCCTAAAATGATAGATTTAAAAATCTGATACCAATTAAATTGAATTATTCCTTTACTCCATTCTAATCTTTTTTTAACGCAAATATTATTACTTATCAAGTTTTTTTTAAAAAAATTTTTATTTTCATTTTTTTGTTCTTTTATTTTATCAAATTTTTCTATTAAAAGTAAAGATAAATTTATTTGTTTTTTTAAATTTAGATATTCTTTTTCATTGATTAACCCATATTTTTTTTTAATTTCATTAAGTTCAAAACTTGCTTTGTAAGTGATTTCAACTAAATCATTTCTATTTAACCATTTTGTTTCGTAGTTAAGCATATCTTTCCATGAAGATTTTTCTAATAATTGATAATGATCATTTAATGAATGAGCAAATAATTTATATCCATATTTTTCTGGATTTTCAAAAAGAATACTTCCTGGATCAAGAAAAGGTGCTAAAGGAGCAATATAAGGATGTACTTTTTTATCAGGAAATTTTTTAATCAATTCTTCACAATAATTTAAAGTTTCTAAAACTGAATTTTTATCTTGCTTTGGTAATCCAATTATAAAAAATATATCTATTCTTGAACAATTAAATTTTAATGCTGATGAAATAGTTTTTTCTAAAGATGTGTTGCTATAAGGTTTTCCCAATATTTGTCTAATTTCTTCATCATGAGTTTCTGGAGAAATTTGAAGACTATAATTAGGAATTGCATTAGAAAGTAATTTAAAATAATCTGATGATGTTGGAGCAAATAATTCAAAAATAATATGATTGGTAATTTTCTTTTTTGCTATTAAATTAAAAAAATCTTGAATATAAGATTTGCCTGCTTGATGTAAATCTCCTAAAATAATTATAGGAGCATTAAATAAATTAGAAGATTTATAAATATCTTTTACTAATAATTCTACTGGTCTACAAGCCAAATGTTTTCTATTATTAATTTTTTGAAAAGCTTTTTCTCCTCCTCCACAAAAAGCACAATTATGAAGACATCCTTTAAAAGGCAATATAGCAGTAATTGGATATTTAAACCAATCTTTGAAAGGAAAATATCCATAAGGATCTTTGTATTTAATTACTCCTTTTATCATTTCAAGATAATCAAATTGTATATTTAATTTCGTAGGAACACAAGAAAATTTATTTACCTTTATTTCATTTTTGTTTTTCCATGTAAGATTTGGAATTGAATTAAATTCTTTTTTTTCTTTAATAGCAAGAATTAATTCTTTTAAAGGTTTTTCTGCAGAATCTCCTTTTATAACGAAATCAATATAAGGTAAAGAAATAAGTTCTTGATGATAATAAGAAGCAGAAATTCCTCCAACAATTATTGGTGTTTGAGGATGATATTTTTTTATTAATTGAGCTATGTTTAAACAACCATGTACATGAGGCAACCAATGAAGAGATAAACCAAATGATAAAGGATTTAAACTTTTAATTAGCTTTTCAACATTTAGATTTGATTGTAATAACATTTTAAGAGCAAGATTTATAATACGAACTTCTAAATTGTATTTTTTTAAATAAGAAACAATGGTCATAAAACCTAAAGGATACATTTCAAATATTGGAGTTGAAGGAACAACATCACTTATAGGTCCAAACATAATATTTCTTTTTCT
>JBDRGX010000133.1:0-4405 GCA_043817485.1 bacterium | reverse complement strand
ATAATATTTATTTTAAATTAATTAAAATTATAAAAAAAGGAAAAATATGAAATTAGGAATAATTGGTACACATCAATCTGGAAAAACAACACTATTTAATGCACTTACAAGTTTAAACATTGATACATTAGCACATCCTAAAAACAATGTCAATATAGGAACAGTAATGGTTCCAGATGAAAGAATGGAAAAATTAATAGAAATATATACTCCTAAAAAAATAACTTATGCATCTTGTGAATTTGTTGATATTGTAGATTCACAAAATACTACTTGTAAAAATGAACTTGGATCACAGAAATTAGGACATTTCAGAGAAGTAGATGTAATCATTCAAATTATTCGTTGTTTTGAAAATCCTCATTTAGGAATTATAGGAATTTCACCAATAAAAGAAATTGAAGAAATAACTCTTGAATTAATACTTGCAGATATAGATGTTATTCAACGAAAAATTGAACGATTACAAAAGCAAGCAAAATCTGGAGATATTAAAATTAAAGAACAATTGAAAATATTATTGGGATTAAAAGAAACACTCGATAAAAATATTCCCCTTAGAAATAAAAAAATGACTCAAATAGAAAATGAAATAATACGAGAACTTCAATTATTAACTACAAAAAAAATTCTATATATTGCTAATATTAAAGAAAAAGATATTCCAGGAGATAATTTTATTGAAATGATACATAAATCTATTGGAGAAAATATTCCTGTAATTGCAATTTGTGCTTTAATAGAAGCAGATTTAGTTCAATTACAAGATGAAGAAAAAAAAGAATATATGAAAGAAATAGGTATAGAAAAATCTGGATTAGATAAATTAATCAATAGTTGTTATTCTATGTTTGATCTTGTAACTTTTTTTACTTGTGGACAAAAAGAAGTAAAAGCATATCCTATTCATCAACATACAAAAGCCCCATTAGCAGCAGGTAAAATACATTCAGATATAGAACGAGGATTTATTCGAGCAGAAGTAATGAATTATAAAGATTTAATTACTTTTGGTTCTGAATCTAAAGTTAAAGAAAACAAATTATATCGACTTGAAGGAAAAGAATATGAAGTTCAAGATGGAGATATATTTTGTTTTAGATTTAATGTATAATTTATAAGGAAATTATAATTATGATAGATTATCACATTCATACTAAATTATGTGGACATGCACAAGGAGAAATGGAAGAATATGTAGAAAAAGCCATAGAATTAAATTTACAAGAAATTGGTTTTTCTGACCATTTACCTCTTTTACATATAAAAAATCCAACATTATCTATGTCAGAAAAAGAATTACCTTTATATGTAAAAAAAGTTCATTATTTGCAAAAAAAATATACGCAAATAAAAATTAAGTTAGGAATAGAAGTGGATTTTATTCCCGAAAAAAAAGATGAAATACAAAAACTAATTAATCAATATGATTTTGATTATGTTTATGGTTCTGTACATTTTGTAAAAGATTTTATGATAGATCATCCAGATCATGCAAATAGATTTAAAACAGAAAATATTTTAAATATTTATCAAAATTATTTTCATACAATTCAAGAAGCAGCCAAATCGCATCTTTTTGATATTATTGCTCATATAGATGTAATTAAAAAGTTTAATTATCGACCTTGTGAAGATATTACAAAACTTTTAGAAGAAACTATTCATATTCTAAAAAAAAATAATATAATTATTGAAATGAATACATCTGGTCTACGAAAACCTTGTCAAGAAATTTATCCCGATTTTAATTTATTAAAAATTTGTCAAGAAAAAAAAG
Source organism: bacterium (assembly GCA_043817485.1). Classification (GTDB taxonomy): domain Bacteria; phylum JBDRGX01; class JBDRGX01; order JBDRGX01; family JBDRGX01; genus JBDRGX01. Next base: position 2,625 of record JBDRGX010000133.1, on the reverse strand, counting down.
TCAATATTACGCTTGGATCAGATGCTCATAAAAAAGAAGAAGTAGGTTTTGCTTTTGATGAAGCAATAAATTTACTTAAAAAAGCGGGATATAAAAAATTAGCTACTTTTGAAAAAAGAAAAATAAAATTAATTTCTTTAAAATGAATCTTCCTCGCCATAAGGCGAGGTATCTTCTCTGTAAGGAAAATATATTATTATTGTGTCAATTCATCCCTGTCTCCAAAAACAGAAAAGAATTGACACTCCCAGATAAGGAAAATAATGACGAATTTAAGTTTATTTGATTATTATTTACCCAAAGAAAATATTGCTCAAGAACCTTGTTTAAATAGAGATGAATCAAAATTAATGGTACTTAATAGAAAAAATAAAACCATTGAACATAAAGTATTTAGAGAAATTTTGCAATATTTTTCTGCTGGTGATATATTAGTTCTTAATAATACTAAAGTAATCCAATGTCGTTTAATAGGAAAAAAACAAACTGGTGGACAAGTAGATATTTTACTTTATGAAAAAATAAAAAATAATCTTTATAAAATTTTAATAAAAGGAAAAACAAAAGAAAATACTCAAATATTTTTTGAAAAAAATATTTGTGGAATTATTAAAAAAGAAAATAATGAAAATCTGATTGAATTTAACCAAGAAATAGATTTAGAAAAAATAGGATTACCTCCACTTCCTCCGTATATTAAAAAAAAAATGAAATATGATAAAGAAAGGTATCAAACGATATATGCTACTCATAATGGATCTATAGCAGCACCAACAGCAGGTCTACACTTTACACAAGAATTATTTCAAGAAATTAAGAAAAAAAAAGTAGAAATACTTTTTATAACTTTACATATTAATAGAGCCACTTTTACTCCTATCAAAAAAAATATTATAGAAGATCATAAAATGCATCAAGAATATTTTGAAGTTACAGAAGAAGTAGCTTCAAAAATAAATAAAGCAAAAAAAAATAATAATCGCATTTTTGCTGTAGGAACTACAACAGCAAGAGCATTAGAATCGTGTGATTATGAAAATGATGAAATAAAAGCAAGTACAAAAATGACAAATTTATTTATTTATCCTCCTTATGAATTTAAAACCATAGATGCTCTAATTACTAATTTTCATTTACCAAAATCAAGTTTATTATTATTAGTTTCAGCATTTGCATCAAGAGATTTTATTTTCAATACTTATGAACAAGCAATAAAATTTAATTATCAATTTTTTAGTTATGGTGATGCTCAATTAATTTTATAAAAAAAATTGAAATATTTTTCAAAAGGTGTATTTTGATATTTACAAAAAACAATTCATTCCTTCATAAAAAACAAATCAGTTTAGTAATATTTTTCATTGTTATTCTTTTAATAATTTTCAATACAGCAAGTTGGTTTTTATATTATAAAGTAAAAAAACATCAAGATATAGAATTAGGAAAACGATTAGAATTTATTGCTACTTCAATTGCTTTAAGAATAGAAAACGATTATTTAAAAGACATTTTTACTTCTTCTAAATTATTAAATTTTTTACAAGAAATTGAAAAAAATAATAATCTTGATGAAATTTTTATTTTTAATGAAAAAAACTATATTTTAATAAATGAAAATAATATTCTAAATGTAGATGCTCCTTATCCTTATCTACTTTGGCATTCTAATTCTATTACAAAAGCATGGGAAGGAAAATCCTCTTTTTCCAATCTTTATGAAATTGAAAATGAATTTTTTAAAAATGCTTTTGCTCCAATTAAAAATGAACAAGGAAAAGTAGAAAAAATAGTATGCGTAGAAGCAAGTTCAGAATTTTTACGAGTTTTAAATACTTTCAAAAAAGGGCTAATTAGTGTTATTATCTGGAGTATTTTAATAATAATATGTTTAGGCATTTTATTGAATAGATTATTTTCTTCTATAATGAAAACACAAAAAGTAATAGAAAAAGCAGAAAGAATATCTAATTTAGGTAATTTATCAGCAATAGTAGCTCATGAAATAAGAAATCCACTTTTTATTATTGAAGCAACTGGAGATTTAATAAAAAGAAAATATGGAACAAATGAAGATGAATTATTCAATTATATTCCAGAAGAAGTTGAAAGATTAAATAAAATAATAAATGATTTTTTAGATTTTAGTAAAGAAACACCTTTAAATAAAAGAAAAAAATCATTAAATAAAATACTTGATGAAATCATAAAAAAAAGAAAAGAAAAAATACAACAAATAGAAATAAATTTTTATCCAGATTTACAAATTAAAGAATGCTTTTTTGATCCTGATAAAATTAAACAAATTTTTATCAATCTTTTTCAAAATGCTATTCAATCAGTAACTACAACAAACGAAAAAAAAATTGAAATAAAAACAGAACTTATTTTTCAAAGAAAAAATTTCAAAACAAAAAAAATAAAAATTGAAATAAAAGATACTGGAATAGGAATTGCCAAAAAAGATCAAAAAAAAATATTTGAACCTTTTTTTACCACAAAAGCTAAAGGAACTGGATTAGGTTTATATATTGCCCAAAAAATAATTAAACAACATAATGGAGAAATTAAAATAAATTGTATAAAAAATCAAGGAACAACAATACAAATTTTAATTCCATATATTAT
>JBDRGX010000132.1:0-11982 GCA_043817485.1 bacterium | reverse complement strand
TATAAGATATTAAATATAAAATATCAAATCTATAATTTTAATTATTTTTTAGATAAATAAGTTTAAAAATTATAAAATAAGGAGTTATGAAAAAAATGTATCCTATTTTATTTCGTTTAGGTTCGTTTAGTATTTATTCTTATGGACTTATGGTAGCTATTGGTTGTTTATTAGGAACTTTTTTGGCTGCAAAAATGGCAGAAAAGGAAAACATAAAAAAAGATTTAATATTTGATTTTTCTTTTTATGCTTTACTTTCAGGAATAATAGGAGCAAGGATTTTTTATATTATTGAAAATTTTGAATATTATTTAAAAAACCCTTTAGATATAATAAAAATTTATCAAGGAGGATTAGCTTTTTATGGTGGATTAATTAGTGCGATTTTTGTGACATTTTTATTTTTTAAAAAGAAAAAATTACCTTTTTTGAAAACAAGTGATATTTTAATACCATTTCTTGTAATAGGACATTCTATTGGAAGAATTGGTTGTTTTTTAAATGGATGTTGTTATGGGAAAGAAACAAATTCTTGTTTTGGTATAAAATTTGATGGTTGTCATTCAGTTCATCCTACTCAAATTTATGAATCTATAATACTTTTAATTATATTTTTTATTTTGTTGAATTTTAAAAAAATTAAAAAATTTGATGGTCAGGTATTTTTTCTATATATGATATTGTATTCTATTTCTCGTTTTTTCATAGAATTGTTAAGAGTAAATGAAAAAATTATGTTTAATTTAAGTTCAGCACAAATTGTTAGTATTATTTTAGTAATAATAGGCATATGCTTATGGTTATATTTTGGAAAAAAAATGAAAGGAAAATGTTGTGAAATTAAATGAATTAACAGCAAAAAAATTACAAGAACTTTTATTGAAAAAAGAAATAAAATCTGAAGAAATAGTAAAAGCAGTTTTTGAACAAATAGAATTAACAGAAAAATCTATCAATGCGTATCTTTCTACTAATTTTGAAAGAGCAATTAAACAAGCAAAAATAGTTGATGAAAAAATTGCAAAAAAAGAAAAAATAGGTTTATTGGCTGGTATTCCAATTGCTATTAAAGATAATATTTGCGAAAAGGGGATAGAATGTACTTGTGCTTCTAAAATTCTTTCTGGATTTATTGCGCCTTATTCAGCTTTTGTGATTGAAAAATTACAAAAAGAAGATGCTGTTTTCATAGGAAGAACTAATTTAGATGAATTTGCTATGGGTTCTTCTACAGAAAATTCAGCGTATAAAATTACTCATAATCCTAAAAATTTGGATTATGTACCTGGTGGATCAAGTGGTGGTTCTGCTGCTGCAATTGCATCAAATGAAGCAATTTTAGCATTAGGTTCAGATACAGGTGGGTCTATTCGTCAACCTGCTTCTTTGTGTGGAATAGTTGGCTTAAAGCCAAGTTATGGCAGAGTATCAAGATATGGATTAATAGCTTTTGCATCTTCATTAGATCAAATAGGTCCTTTAACTAAAAATGTAGAAGATTGTGCTTTATTAATGAATATTCTTAGTGGTTTTGATCAAAAAGATTCTACTTCTTGTAATATTTCTGTTCCAGATTATACTAAAAACATTAAAAATGATATAAAAGAAATCAAGGTAGGTGTTCCTAAAGAATATTTTATTAAAGGAATGAATAAAGAAGTAGAAGAAAATGTTTTAAAAGGTATTAAAATATTAGAAAATATGGGAGCAAAAATAGAAGAAATTTCTCTTCCTCATACAGAATATGCAATAGCTACTTATTATATAATTGCTGTATCTGAAGCAAGTTCTAATTTAGCTCGTTTTGATGGTGTTCAATATGGATATAGAAGTGAACAAAAAAATCTTTTACAAATGTATGGATTAACTCGAGATCAAGGATTTGGTAAAGAAGTTAAAAGAAGAATTATGTTAGGAACTTATGTTTTAAGTGCAGGATATTATGATGCTTATTATTTAAAAGCTCAAAAAGTAAGAAATTTAATAAAACAAGATTTTGATAAAGCTTTTGAAAAAGTAGATGTAATTATTACTCCAACTTCTTCAATTCCACCTTTTAAAATTGGAGAAAATATAGATGATCCTCTTTCTTTATATTTAGCAGATATTTTTACAGTTTCAATTAATTTGGCTGGACTTACTGGTATTTCTGTTCCTTGTGGATTAACTCAAAATAATTTACCGATAGGTATGCAAATTATAGGAAAGCCATTTGATGAAGAAACTATTTTAAAAGTAGCATATAATTTTGAAAAAAAATAACAAATTAACAATAAGTAGTAATAGTATTTTTAATTCGTTCAAGGACAGTTTCTTTTTCAAGAATAGCCATTAATTCAAATAATCCTGGCCCTTTACTTTGACCTGTACAAGATACTCGAACAGGATGTATTATTTTGCTTGCATTTATATTTAATTCTTCTGCTAATTGTTTTATTACATTTTCAAGATTTTCAATAGTAAATTCTTGTAAATTTTCAATTTTTTCTATTACTTTATTTAATATTTCTTTAGGATTTTCTTTTAACAATATTTTTTCTACTGCTTTTTCATCATATTGAAGTTTTTTTTGAAAGAAAAAATTTGTTAATTCAACAATTTCAGCTAAATATTTTAATCTATCTTGATTAAGTTTAACTATTTTTTTTATCCAATTATATTTTTGCTTAATATCTTCTTTTTGTAAATTATAAGCTTCTTTAAGATAAGGTAGACAAAGTTCTGTTAATTTATCTATATCAAGATTTCTAATATAATTTCCATTAATCCAATATAATTTTTCTAAATCAAAAATAGCTGGATTTTTAGAAACTCTTTCTAAACTAAAATTTTTTATTAATTCTTGAATAGTAAAAAACTCTTGTTTATCATCATAAGACCAACCTAATAAAGATAAATAATTTATTAAAGCTTCTTTTAAAAAACCTTGTTTTTGATATTCTATTACTGATGTTGCTCCATGTCTTTTACTTAAACGAGTTTTATCTTTTCCAAAAATTAAAGGAAGATGAGCAAATTGTGGGGGATTTATACCTAATGCTTTGTATAAAAGAATTTGTTTAGGTGTATTAGAAATATGATCTTCACCTCGAATAACATGTGAAATTTCCATTGTCAAATCATCAATTACTACTGTAAAATTATAAATAGGGGTTCCATCTGATCTTTGAATAATAAAATCATCAAGAAGTTTATTTTCAAAAGAAACTTCTTTTCTAATTAAATCATTAAATTTAGTTATTCCTTCTTGAGGGATTTTAAATCGTATTACAGAACCTTTTTCTAATGAAGAAATATTTGCATTTCGACATTTGCCATCATATTTAGGTGGTTGTTTTTGTAATTGAGCTTGAGTTTTTATTTGTTCTAATCTTTCTGGAGAACAATTACAAATATAAGCATTTTTTGTTTCAAGAAGTTTTTTTATATATTGAGAATAAATATCTAATCTTGCAATTTGATTATAAGGCCCATATTCACCACCAATTTCTGGACCTTCATCCCAATTTAATTCTAACCATTTTAAGGAGTCTAAAATAGAATTAAGATATTCTTGTGTAGACCTTTCTTTATCGGTATCTTCAATTCTTAAAATAAAAGTTCCTTGATTATGTCGAGCAAAAAGAAAATTAAAAAGAGCTGTTCTTGCTCCACCAATATGAAGATTGCCAGTAGGAGATGGTGCAAATCTTATTCTAATTTTTTTATTCATAATTTTTAATATTTTTATTCTGGACTCATTGTAAAGATTTTTTTAGCAATTTTTGGATATTTAGCAATAAAAAGAAGTTCATCTTCTACTAATGGTTTTTGAGTATGAACATTAGCAAATCTTGCTAATTCGAGAATTTCTGTTGCTTCTTTATCATCTTTAAATTTTATTTCTAATTTTTCATATACATTTCTAAATCCTTTAATCCCACTATATTCTCCAACAGTAATTCTTCTACCAGTTTCAACTGTTTCTAAATCTCCTCTACCTAATTCTTCAAAATCATAAAGTTCATAATTTTTTCTATTTTTCAAGGCACCGTCTGCATGAATCCCAGATTCATGAGCAAAAGCATTATCACCTACACCAACTTGATTAATAGGAATAGGTACATCAAAAGAATAAGAAGCATATTTTGCTAATTTCCAAATACAAGAAAGTTTTATTTTTTCATCTAAAATATATTTATTTTCAAAACCACTTGATTTTTTAAGAGCTAAAATTACTGATAATAAATCTGCATTACCAGCTCTTTCACCCATTCCATTAATACCAGTATTTATATATGCATCAACTCCAGCATCAATAGCTGCTTTGGCTCCTGCAATAGAACAAGCAACTGCTAATCCTAAATCATTATGACAATGTGGTTCTATTGGCATATTAGTTTCTTGAGCAATAATTTTTATTCTTTCGTAAATAGTAAAAGGATCATCATAACCAAGTGTATCACAATATCTAAATCTATCTGCTCCATGTTCTTTTCCAGCTTTTGCAAATTCAATTAAAAAATCAAGTTCAGTTCTTGAAGCATCTTCAGCATTTACACCAACTGTTTTTATTCCTTTTTCTTTTGCAAGAGATACAGCACTTGTCATCATTTTTAAAATTTCTTTTTTTGTTTTACCACCGCTAAATTTTGATTTTAACATTTGAGGAGAAGTTGAAATAGACATATTAAGATGTTGTATTTTAGTCATTTTCATAGATGTTTCAACATCAACTGGAATTGCTCTAATCCAGCCACTTAAAATCATTGGACTTAATGCACCTATTTTAACTAATTCAAGATTTGCATTAAGATAATTTGTTTCATGATGAGTAAAAGGAAATCCAAATTCGCTTTGATAAATTCCCATTTTACTTAAATGAAGATTTATAATTGTTTTTTGTAATTTTGCTAATCCTAAACGAGAAGTTTGAACTCCATCTCTATTAGTTACATCAATAATATAAATTTTGTTTTTCTTTTCTTCTACTTTTTTCTTTGTCATAATATTATATTCTCCTATGATTTTAAATAAAAAAAATTTAGAATTTAGTATTACATATTTAAAATTTAAATATTGTCAAGTTTTTTTCAATTTATTTTCAATTTATTTTTGATTTTTTTCATTTGTTCTAAAACATAATCTAAATCTTTTTTGGAATGTAAAGAAGAAAGAGAAATTCTTAATTGAGATTTTTTAATTGGTACACTTGGTGGTCTAATTGCGGGAATAAAAATATTTTGTTCAAAAAGTTTTTTACTAAAATTTAAAGATATTTCATCATCTTTTAACAAAATTGGGACAATAGGTGTTTCTGTTTGCATAATATCAAATTCTAAATTGAGTAATTCTTTTTGAAAATAATAAGTATTTTCCCAAAGTTTTTCTCTTCTTTCTGGTTCTTTTTCTAATATTTCAATAGATTTTATATTAGATGCTAAAATGGCTGGTGGTAAGCTTGTAGTATAAATAAAACTTCTACAAGTATTAATTAAGTGTTCAATTAAGTCTTTAGATCCAGCAGCAAATCCGCCAAATCCTCCTAATGCTTTACTAAAAGTTCCTATTTGAAGATCTATTTTTTTGGAAGAAATTCCAAGATGTTCTAAAGTTCCAGTTCCGTTTTTGCCTAAAACTCCAGTTCCATGAGCATCATCTATTATTAAAAAGCATTTATTTTTTTGACTAATTTCTACTAAAGAATTTAAAGGAGCAATATTTCCATTCATACTAAAAACAGCATCAGTAATAAGCATTTTATTTTGTTTATCATTTTCTTTAAGTGATTTTTCTAATGCAATTGTATTTTTATGCGGGTATCTTTTAAATGGTGTTTTACTTAATAAAATTCCATCTATAATGCTTGCATGATTATATTTATCACAAAAAATAATATTATATTCTTTAGCTAAATTAGAAATAATTCCTAAATTAGTTAAATAGCCCGAATTAAAAACTAAAGCAGCTTCTGTTTTTTTTAATTCTTTTATTTTTTCTTCTAATATTCGATAAAGATGTATATTTCCACTTAAAAGTCTTGAGGAACAGCTACTTATTCCATATTGATCAATTGCTTTTTGTGCAGCTTTTTTTAAGGCAGGATGATTACTAAGTCCTAAATAATTATTAGAGCCAAAATTAAGAAGTTTTTTTCCTTGTATTAAAATATATCTTTCTGATCCTTTTTCACATTCGTTTAATTTTCGTAATATTTTATTTGTTTTTAATATCATTTTTATTATTATTGTGAAATTGTGAAATGGATTTTTTATTGATGAATAATATCAAGTTGCAATCAAAGTTATAATAACAATCTGGTATAAATTCGAAATACGAATATCGAAATTTGAAACAAATTCAAATAACCAAAATTTCAATGTTCAAAACAAAAACTGTTTCGATATTCGTATTTCGAATTTTCTCTTATATTTTTGTATTTTGAATTTAGTAGTTTGCAATTTGGTATTATTTGCTTATTTTTGTTTTCCACAACAAGCTTTATATTTTTTTTCACTACCACATAGACAAATATCATTTCTTCCGATTTTTTTTGCTTTTATAGGTGTTTTTGATTGTCCAAAAAAAATTTTAGAAATTGGTTTTTGTGAAGGTTCTTGAGAAACTAATTGTGCTATAAATATATATCTTACAACATCTTCTTTAATTTTATAAATCATATTCATAAACATATTATAACTTTCTTTTTTATATTCTAATAAAGGATCTTTTTGTCCATAAGCTCTTAAGCCAATACCTTCTTTTAAACAATCCATATTATGAAGATGCTCTTTCCATTTACTATCAATAGTTTGCAACATAATAATTTTTTCTAATTCTCTTAAATTTGATTCTCCTTCTTTTTTTTCTTTATCATTATAAGCATTTTTTATTATTTCTAATAATTTTTGAAAAAGTTCTTCTTTTTTTAGTTTTTTAAATTCCTCATTAATAGAAAATTTAATAGGAAATGTTTTTTCTAAAGAACGCATTAACTCATTAAAATCAAAATTATCATTATTATTTTTGTTTTTAATATAAAGAGATAAAATTTCGTCAAGAATATCTTCTATCATAGAAAAAATTGTATTTTTTAAAGATTCTCCTTTTAATATTTTTTGTCTTTGTTCATAAATAACAGATCTTTGTTGATTCATTACATCATCATATTCTAAAACATGCTTTCTAATATCAAAATTATGAGATTCAACTTTTTTTTGAGCATTTTCTATGGTTTTATTAAGCCATGGATGTTCAATTACTTGTCCTTCTGGCATTTTCATTCGATCCATTAAATTTTTTATTTTTTCACCACCAAAAATTCGCATTAAATCATCTTCTAATGAAATATAAAATTTTGACATACCAGGATCTCCTTGACGACCAGATCTTCCTCGAAGTTGATTATCTATACGTCTACTTTCGTGTCTTTCTGTTCCAATAATATAAAGTCCATTTAATTTTGTTATTTCAAATCCTAATTTAATATCAACACCTCTGCCTGCCATATTAGTTGCAATAGTTACTACACCATGTTGACCAGCCCTTTTTATAATTTCTGCTTCTTGTTCATGATATTTAGCATTTAAAACAGTATGAATAAGCCCTTCTTTTTTTAATAATCGACTTAATTTTTCTGATTTTTCAATAGAAATTGTTCCTACTAATATTGGTTCACCTGTAGAATGTACTTTTTTAATTTCTTGAATAACTGCATTAAATTTTTCTTTTTCTGTTTTATAAATTACATCTAAACAATCTTTTCTAATCATTGGTTTATTAGTAGGAATAGATATGACTTCTAAACGATATATATTAATAAATTCTTCTGCTTCAGTAGAGGCAGTTCCTGTCATTCCAGCTAATTTTTTATATAATCTAAAATAATTTTGAAAAGTAATTGTTGCTAAAGTTTGGTTTTCTCTTTTTATTTGTACTTTTTCTTTAGCTTCTAATGCTTGGTGTAATCCATCACTATATCTTCTGCCTTCCATTAGACGGCCAGTAAATTCGTCTACAATAATTATTTCTCCATCTTTAATTAAGTAATCTACTTCTTTTCTATATAAAGTATGAGCACGAAGAGCTTGATTTATATGATGTACTATTTCCAGATTAGAGGATTCATATAAATTATTGATATTAAGTAATTTTTCTGTTTTTGTAACACCTGCTTCAATTAAAACACTTGTATGAGCTTTTTCATCTATTTGATAATCTATGTCTTTTTGTAATAAAGGAATAATTTTATCAATTTGATAATAAAGATCTGTGCTTTCTTCAGCTGGCCCAGATATAATTAAAGGAGTTCTTGCTTCATCAATTAAAATACTATCTACTTCATCAACAATAGCATAATTTAATTCTTTTTGAACTTTATGATCATAAGAAATTACCATATTATCTCTTAAATAATCAAATCCAAATTCGTTATTAGTTCCATAAGTAATATCTGAATTATAAGCTATTTGTTTTTGTTCTATTGGTGTATCAGTTTGAATAAAATCAACTGTAAATCCTAATAAATGATAAATGTCTTTCATCCATTCTGCGTCTCTTTTAGCTAAATAATCATTAACAGTAATTATATGAACACCTTTTCCAGTCAAAGCATTTAAACAAATTGGCATTGTAGATGTTAGTGTTTTTCCTTCACCAGTTTTCATTTCTGCAATTTTACCTTCATGAAGAACAATGCATCCGATAATCTGAACATCATAAGGTCTTTCTCCCAAAACTCTTTTAGAAGATTCTCTTACAAGGGCAAAAGTTTCAATTAATAAATTATTTAATGGTTGATTTTCACGAGATTTTTGCTTTAAAATTTCCATTTTTTCTTTTAATTTTTGATCAGAATAATTTTTAATTTCAGCTTCTAAATCATTGACTTGATTTACAATTAAACTAATTCTTTTAATTTCTCTTTTATTTTGTGTACCAAATAATTTTTGGAGAAATAAATTAAACATATATTGTATCCTTAATTAAGAGAATAAATTCTTATTTAAATAAAAATTTATTCTTGAATTTTTAATCGTTGTTCTGTTGCTTGTAAAATAAATTTTATCATTTCTGGATATGAAATATCAGCAAATTTTGCCATTTTTGCTAAATGTCCATCCCAACACCATCCTGGATTAGGATTAACTTCAAGTAATTTTGGATTGCCGTTTGCATCAAGTCTCCAATCTAATCTTGCATAATCTTTACATTCTAATCTTTCAAATAATTTCAAACAACAATCTATAATAAATTTTTCAGTTTCTTCTGGTAAATTAGCTGGAATAGATTTAATATTCCAATATGGTGATTTTGGAATCCATTTAGCTTCATAACCACATATTTTAGGAAGATTTTGAGGAAGTAAAGAATAATCTTCTTCAATAATAGGTAAAACTGTATAAGATTCTGGAGGATTTCCTATTATTCCTACACTTAAATCTTTTCCTGTTAAAAATTCTTCTACAAGAAGTGGTTTATCATAACCAAATTTTTCTCTAATTTCTGTAATGGCATTAACAAGTTCTTCAATATTAGTTGCTACACTTTTTTGAGTTATTCCAAAACTTGAATCACCAAAATTAGGTTTAACAAGAATTGGAAATCCAAAAGGAAGATCAAAAGTAATATCTTCTGGTTTAATAAAAAAAGCTTTTGAAACGGGAATTCCTATTTCATTTGCAATTCCACGCACTAATGATTTATCATAACAAAAAGCAAGGCATTGAGGACCAGAACCAGTATATGTAATATCAAGTGTTTCGAACATAGAAGGGATATGAAGCTCTTTCCGTGCATCATTATTATAACCTTCATCACATAAATTAAAAATAAAATCTGTTTTAGTTTTATTTTTTAATAAATCTTGAAATAATGTATCATGATTATTAAAATAAGTAAATTGATAATTTTTAAATTCTCTTAAAGCACTTTTTAATTGATCAATAGTATAAAAATCATCTTCATCAAAAATACATAATGGTTTTAAAATATCTGGTTTTGATGGATCTCCCATAACAACAACTACATTTTTTACTGCATTTTTTTTCTTTTTAATTGGAGCCCAATTTTTTTTAGCAATAGCTGTGGTAATAATTCGTTTTTCCATCATTCCCAAATCTTGATTTCGTTGAGAATTTGGAGATATTTCACAATGGAAAGTAATATCTGTAAAATTTGCTAATTTTAAAATTTCATTTAGAATTTCACGAGTATAAAGTCTTTCTGCATAAAATTGATCAGCAATAACTCCTTTTTCTACATGAGTAACTACTTCTCTTGAAATTAAGCATTGTTTATCTAAAGAAAGAGATCTTTCTCTACAAACAAAATGTTTTTTATCTATCCATTCCCATGATCTTGGTTGAAATTTTTCTTTTAAATACGCTCCATCAGTTACATCAATCAAAAGTTTTCCCCATGGAATTAAAGTTTTAAAAACTTCTTTTAAAACTCTTAAATCATCTTCCATTGTTTCAAAATAACCAAAACTATTTCCTAATATCATAACTGCTTTAAAAGTGTCTGGAGAAAATGGAAGATTTCTTGCATCTCCTTCTTTTAATTTAATATTTAAATTTTCTTTTTTTGCTTGTGTTTTTGCTTTTTGAATTAAATAGTGTGAACGATCTAATCCTGTAATATTTATAAATCCTTTTTTTGTTAATTCAATAGTATGTCGTGCTTGTCCACAACATAAATCTAAAATAGGATCTTCTTGTGATAATTTAAGAATTTCTAAAAAAATATTTATTTCATTTTTGGTAATATTTTCATCATCAACTACATCTGCATCTGTTTTTAAATAAATAGAATTGAAAATGGATCGCCACCAATCTGGTTGAACATATTCTTCTAAATTAGGGACAGGGCCAAAAGATTTAACTTTTTCTAAAATATCTTTTTGTTTTTGTGGAGGCTTTGCATTCTCTGTTTTAGAAAATTTTTCTTTCATATTTTTTTTTCTTTCTCCTTTTTAAAATAAAGAAATATATTTACTAATTTTAATATTTGACATAATTTATGAAAATTATTTTTTCAATAATAGTATCTTTTTATAAAAAGTTGTCAAGAAGTTTAATTTAAAAATAAAAAGGGTAAGATTTTTTTTCTTACCCTTTTTATTTTTTTGAAATACTTTTATTTTAATTCTGTATTTGCTAAAATTTCTTCATTAGATTTATCTTCTAATAAATTTGGATCAGATGTAGTATCTCCTATTGGTCGAGCCATTTTAATAGCTTGTATGGCTAATTTAGCAGATTGTTTTATTTTTTCCAATGCTAATTCATATTTTTTTTCTTTAATAGCTTCTCTTGCTTCTTTAGCTAATTCAACAGCTTGTTTTAAAAGATCTTTTGCTTCTTCATTCCCACTTATAATTACAATTTTTTTTGCTTTATGTAAAAGACGAGCTAATTTTGACATTTCTTTTTTAATTATTAAAGATGGTTGTCCTTTTGCAATTCTAATAGCATGTTGAGCTAAATTTATTGCTACTTCAATTTTTTGTAAAGCTAATCCATATTTTTCTTCTTTAATGGCTTCTTTTGCTTCTTCATATTTTGTAATTGCTTTTTCTAAAAGTTCTTTTGCTTTTTCATTTTCACTTTTTTCTACAATTTTTCCTGCTCTTTCTAAAAGATTAGATAATCGTTCCATTTTTCCTTTTATTTTTGGAATACCTGGTGTTACTGTTGAAGGGTTTTTTTCTTTTGCAATTTTAATTGCATTTTGAGCTAAAGTAATTGCTACTTTCATTTTTTTTATGGCTATTCTATAAGTTTCGTCTTTAACAGCTTGTTTTACTTCTGAATATACTTCTTTTGCTTTTTCTAAAATTTCTTTTGCTGCTTTATTTTCACTTTTTGCAACTATTTCCTTAGCTTTTTGTAATAATTCTTCTAATTTTACTACTTCTTTGATTATTTTTTCTTTATCTATTTTTTTTTCTTTTTCAGTATCCATTGTACTTGGTTCATTTGCTATTGCATAAATTGGCAA
>JBDRGX010000131.1:0-10076 GCA_043817485.1 bacterium | reverse complement strand
ATGTAAAATTAGAAAAAATTTCTTTTTTACCATTTATTATTATAATAATAATTAGTGAACAATTTTGCATTACTCAAATAGAAAATAAAATAAAAAATCTTTTTCTTTTATTTTTGCAAACAATTTTAATAGGTTATCTTACATATTTAATTATTTTTTCTAAAACAATTCAACTTATTATGTTCTTTTTTCCAGAAAATCTTTTATCTATAATTGGTATTTTAATACTTATTGGAAGATATACTGAACTTAGATTAACAGAGTTATGGAAATTTCAATCATTAAAAAATGTATAAAGATATTTTAGGAATTAATAAAAGAAATCTTTTTTATTTATTAAAACCAGATCAAAGAAAAAAATATGCATTAGTAGATAATAAACTTATTACTAGAAATATTCTTATTTCTAATAATATTTCTATTCCTTATCTTTATACTACCTTTCAATCTTATATTGAATTAAAATCTTTAAAAGAAAAAATTTCTTTTTTACCTTCATTTGTTATTAAGCCAGCTCAAGGATTTTGTGCTCATGGAATTATTATTCTTGAAAAAAAACAAGAAAATTTATGGGAAGATATATCTGGAAAATTTTGGAATTTACAAGATATTAAACTTCATATTTCTTCTATTATCTCTGGAATGTTTTCTTTATCAAATCAAAAAGATATTGCTCTTATAGAAAAAAAAAATAAAACCACCTTCTATTTTTAAAAATATTATTTCTACGGGATTACCAGATATAAGAATAATAGTTTATAAAAATATTCCTGTAATGGCTATGATTAGATTTCCAAGTTTTATTTCTAATGGTTGTGCCAATCTTCATAAAGGGGGAATTGGTGTAGGAATAAATCTAAATACGGGCTATACACAATTTGGTTTTTATGAAAACAAAAAAATTACTGTTCATCCAGATACTAATAAAATTTTTGCAAATCTTCAAATTCCTAATTGGCAAGAAATTATTAATTTAGCTATTGAATCTTGTAAAATAGTAGATATTAATTATTTAGGAGTGGATATAGTTTTAGATGAAAATGAAAAACCGCTTATTATGGAATTAAATGCTCGTCCTGGGTTATCAATTCAAATGGCAAATTTTGCAGGACTTGTTCCATTATTAAAAAATATTTAAAGAAATTTATTGTTTAAATGAGAGAAAGCATCTTCTTTATTTTTTTCTATTAAATCTCCACCAGAGGATAATCCTGCTATTCTTAACTTAAGATCATCTGGTTTAGGACTTATATTTATTGCATCTTCTAAATTTATTTTTTTTTCTTTATATAAATCAATTAAAGCTTGATTAAAAGATTGCATTCCATAATATCTTTTTGAATTTTCTATCATATCTAAAATTTCTTCTATTTTTCCATTAGCAATTAAAGATTTAATACTTGGAGAATTAATCATAATTTCTACTATTGGTATTCTATTTTCTCCAGAAGAACTTTTTACAAGCCGTTGAGAAAATATTGCTATTAAAATTTGAGATAATTGTCTTTGAATTATTTGTTGTTGATTCGCTGGAAATTGATCTAAAATTCTATCTATTGTTTGTTTAGCATCAATAGTATGAAGAGTACTTAAAACTAAATGCCCAGTTTCAGCAGCAGTAATAGCAGTAGAAATTGTTTCTAAATCTCTCATTTCTCCTACTAAAATTACATTTGGATCTTGTCGTAAAACATGTTTTAAAGCATTAGATAATGAATTAGTGTCTATGCCTAATTCTCTTTGAGAAATAAAACTTTTTTTATCTTGAAAAATGAATTCAATAGGATTTTCAATAGTAACAATATGACATGATTTAGTAACATTAATATAATCTATCATACTAGATAATGTAGTAGATTTTCCACAACCTGTAGGCCCTGTACATAATATTAAACCACTTTCTTTTAATGCAATATCTTTTAAAATTAAAGGCAAATTAAGTTCTTCAATTGTAGAAATTTTTAAAGGAATTATTCGTAAAATTGCTCCAATTGCTCCAGTATGATAAAAAACATTGATTCTAAATCTTGCATGATTTTCCAAATCATAAGAAAAATCTAATTCTTTTTCTTTTTCAAATTTTTCAATTTGATATTTTGACATAACAGAGTAAATTAAATTTTTAATTTCTTCTGTAGAAAAAAAGAATTCTTCAATAGATATTAAATTTCCATTTATTCTTAAAATAAGATGTTTATTACTTTTTAAATGTATATCAGAACTTTTTTTTTCAATTGCCAAATTCATTAAATCTTGAATAAGCATAAAAAATCCTTTTAAAATTGAAATTTTATAAAACCCTGCATTTGCCGTGTAATTAATAATTTGATAGCTTTTTTGTAAAAGTGGGTGTTTTTTTAAGTACTTTATGTTTCTACTTTCGTAGCATGCAAGCCATACCTATAAAGATAACTCCCTTTGCTATTTTGTTCCTTCAAATATATTTTCATATCACGAACAACGCAGGGTAATATTATTTCTAATATTTTAAACAATTAAAAGCAATTTATATTTTACTTTTTATTTTTTTTATTTTTTTTATTTTTTAAATATCTGTATACAATTTATTTTTTCATAAATGAGTTTTTGAAATTTACTTGATTTCTTCTACTACAATTTTATTTCCTTCTATTTTTACAATTTTCACTTTTACACCTTTTTCCAAAAATTCTCCAAAAGTTAATACATCTAATCTTTTTCCTTCTATTTCTATCGCTCCAGAAGGCCTTAAAGAAGTAAGTGTAATCCCATCCTTATTTAAAAAATTTTCAGAACTTTCTATTTGAATAGAATATCCTTGATTTTTATTTTCTTGAGTATTCAATGTTATTTTTTTCCACAATTTTGTTTTAGCAAAATTTTTCATTAAAAAAATTATCACTATTAAATTTACAAGTCCTATTAAAAGACCAAGAAGAAAGCTTAATTTTAAAAGTAAATAACATCCTGTAATAATAAATATTAACCCTATAATACCTATTGCTCCAAAACCTGGAATAATAAATAATTCTATTAAAAAAAGAAAAAAACCACCTATGAGTAAAGAAGATATGATAAACCAGTTATTCATTTTAAAACCTTTTATCCCAAGTTGTATTCAAACGCTAACTGTGTTGGCTTCGTTGTCGGCTTCTTTACGTATTATTTATATGCTTCTGTCGCCTCCTCCTTGCCGCCTTGTTATCATTTTGAATCCAACTTAGTATTATTAATTTGACAATTTAACAAAAATTTTATCTTTTTGTACTTTAATTACTATTATTTTTTCATTTTTTTCAATATAGCTTCCTTCTGTAATAACTTCTACTTGTTTATCATCAATTAAAGCTTTTCCTATTGGTCGTAAAGGAGTTAAAGAAATGCCAATTTTATCAAGTAATTGTTCATATTTTTCAAAAGAAGAAATAAAACCATTTTTTTTATCTTCTGTATTTATTAAAATTAATTTTTTAAATAAAGAAAATTTTGGAAGATATTTTAGTAAAATAGCAAAGATTACAAATGTTGTAATTAGAGAACTTGCAATAATAGATAAAGCTTGAGTTAAATCATTGAAATTAGGTTTATGAGAAATTAAAGTCATAAATATACTAGATAAAATTAAAAAAATTCCTAATATTCCAGTAATACCAAAACCAGGAATAACAAATATTTCTAATCCTAATAAAATTATTCCACCACTCCCAATAATTATTTCTTCTAATCCAGCTAATCCAGCTAAATAATGACCCCAAAAAAAAATAAAAAAAGATAAAACTCCAACTGTTCCAGGAAGTCCCCAACCAGGAACTCTAAATTCAATAATAAGACCTAACATGCCTAAACTAAGAAGTAAAGAACTTACAATTGGATGAGTAAAAAATCTAACTATTTCTTCTGCTAATTTTGGAGAAACATTTTTAATTTCTGCTTTATTTAATTTATATTTTTCTAATATTTCTTTTATGTTTTCTAATTTTGTTTCAGCTAATTTATATTCAATTGCTCTTTCTGTAGTTAAAGTTAAAAGTTTTCCTTTTTTTATTAATCCTTTTATTTCTATATCTGGATCTACCATAGCTTCTGCAATATTTAATGGATAACCTCTTTTTTCTGCTGTTGCTCTAAATTCTGCTCTTACATAAGAAATTTCTTTTTCACTAGTAGGTTTTGTTCCACCAGATGTATTTAATTGTACGGGTGTTGCAGCACCTATAGTTGCACCACTTGTCATAATAATATGTGAACAAGAAAGAGAAATTAAAGCACCCGCAGAAATAGCTCGTTTATTTATAAAAGCAATACTTTCTATTTTTGTATTTAATAAAGCATCTCTTATTTGAACTGCTGCATCTACTCTTCCACCAAAAGTATCAATTTCTAAAATTATTAATTTTGCTTGATTTTTTTCTGCTTCTTTAATTACTCTTTTAACAAAAGATGCAAGCCCTAAATCTATTACTTTATTAATAGGTATGACAAATACAATTTCTTTTGCAGATACAAAAGAAAACATTAAAAATAATAAAAAGATAAATATATAATTTTTTGTTTTCATAGTTTTGATAATATTATTTTATCTTTGTTTTTTGTCAATTTAAAAAATAATAAAAAAAAGTTGCATAAAATTAAATTATAATAACATATTTATTTTTTATTTTTGCGTCTGTAGTTTAATTGGATAAAACAATGGCCTCCGGAGCCATAAACTGGGGGTTCAAATCCTCTCAGACGCACCAAATATAAAAAGTTAAAAAATAAATTAATTTGCGCCTGTAGCTCAATTGGATAGAGCAACAGCCTTCTAAGTTGTAGGTTGAGGGTTCGAGCCCCCCCAGGCGCACTTATATTATTATATTTTTCGGATTTGTTTCGAATTTCGATATTCAATTTTTTTTTAATATTTAAATGTATGTTTTTTTATTCTGACTTTAGAACATTTATATATGGTGAGCGTAGCTCAATGGTTAGAGTTCTGGATTGTGGATCCAGTGGCTGGGGGTTCGAATCCCCTCGCTCACCCCACCATTATTTTCCCATCATTTTTGCAAATTCTTCAAATAAATAAGCAGAATCATGAGGACCTGGAGAAGCTTCTGGATGATATTGAACAGAAAAAATAGGTAGATTTTTATGTCGCATACCTTCAACAGTTTGATCAGATAAATTTATATGAGTTAATTCAACTTGATTTCCCAAAGTATTTAAATCAACACAAAAATTGTGATTTTGTGCTGTAATTTCTATTTTACCTGTTAGTAAATTTTTTACTGGTTGATTTCCTCCATGATGACCAAATTTTAATTTATATGTTTTACCACCTAAAGCTAATCCTAATATTTGATGACCTAAACAAATACCAAAAATTGGTTTTTTACCTATTAAATTTTTAACAGTTTCAATAAGATAAGTAACTGTTTCTGGATCCCCTGGACCATTAGAAAGTAAAATGCCATCTGGAGAAAAAGATAAAACTTCATCTGCTTTTGTATCACTTGAAACTAATATTACTTCACAACCAATAGATTGTAATTTTCGAATAATATTAGATTTAATCCCACAATCAAAAACTACTACTCTAAATTTAAAATTAGGTGTTGAAAATACAATTTTTTCTTTTTTTTCTAATTCTTTAACTAAATCTCTTCCAGATAAACCAGGATTTTTTTTCACTTTTTCAATTAATCGTTCTTTGTTAAAATCAATAGTAGAAATAACTGATTTAAGACATCCTTTTTCTCTAAGATGTTTTGTTAATGCTCTTGTATCTATTCCTTGTATAGACACAATTTGATGCCTTTTTAAAAAAGTATCTAAATTTTCAAAAGCACGCCAATTAGAATGACATTCACTATATTCTTTAACTACAAATCCTTCTACATAAATTTTATCTGATTCAAAATCTTCTTTATTAATTCCATAATTTCCAATTAAAGGATATGTCATTACTACTGTTTGTCCTTTATAAGAAGGATCTGTTAGTATTTCTTGATATCCCATCATACTTGTATTGAAAACTGTTTCACCATAAGTTTCTCCAACAGCTCCAAAACTAATTCCTTCAAAAACCATTTCATCTTCTAATACTAATAATGCTTTTTGCAAAAAACACCTCTTTTTTTTATTTTAAATATTAATTACATTTCCTTTAACTAAAGTTTTCATTACTTTTCCTTTTAATTTAAACCCAATAAAAGGAGAATTTTTACTTTTAGATTTAAAAAATGCTTCATCAATAGTAATTTCTTGATTCATATCAATTATAGTAATATCTGCATCCATACCTTTTGAAAGTTTTCCTTTATTCAAATTTAAAATAGAAGATGGATTTAATGTTAATTTTTTAATTGCATCTTCTAATGATAACACATTTTTATCAACTAAATTTGTAATAACTAAAGGCAAAGCTGTTTCTAAACCAATCATTCCAAAAGGTGCATCTTCAAAAAATAATTCTTTTTCTGCCTTTATATGCGGAGCATGATCTGTTGCAATACAATCAATAGTACCATCAGCCAAACCTTGTTTAATTGCTTCTACATCTTCAAATGTTCTTAAAGGAGGATTAACCTTAGTATTAGTATCAAATGATAATACATTTTCATCTGTTAAAGAAAAATAATGTGGCATAGTATCACAAGTAACATTTATTCCTTTTTCTTTTGCTTGTCTAATTAAATCTACTCCTTCTTTAGTACTAATATGAGTAATGTGTAATTTGGCTTTTGTTGAACGAGCTAACATAATATCTCTTGCAATAATAATTTCTTCAGCCATACGAGAAATTCCTGGTAATCCCAAAATAGAAGAAAAATAACCTTCATTCATTACTCCAGAACCAGAAAGTGTTCTATCTTCACAATGAGAAATAATTGGAATATCAAACATTTTAACATATTTCATTGCATGATACATTAGTTTTGTATTAGCAATCGAATATCCATCATCTGAAATTCCTACAACACCAGATCTTACTAATTCTTCTATTTCAGCAAGTTCTTCCCCTTTTAAGCCCTTAGTAATAGCACCTACAATAAATACATTAACACAACCTTTCAATCGAGCTTGATTTAAAATATATTTTACTATACTTTGATTATCTATTGGAGGCATAGTATTAGCCATACAAACAACAGTAGTAAAACCACCTTTTGCTGCAGCACAAGTTCCAGATTCAATTGTTTCCTCATCTTCTCTACCAGGTTCTCTTAAATGAGTATGCATATCTATTAAACCAGGAACTACAATTTTTCCTTGAGCATTTATTTCTTCATTACAAGAAATTTCAATACAATTGTTTATTTCAATAATTTTACCATCTTCAATTAAAATATCACAAACTTCTCCTTTTTTACTAATATTATCAAACACTTTTCCTTGTTTAATTATCTTTTTCATTTCTTTCCTCTTTTACACCAATTTCAGATAATAAATATAAAATTGCCATACGAATAGCAATCCCATTAGTAACTTGTTCTAAAATTACTGAAGAAGCACTATCTGCTACTTCTCCAGAAATTTCCACATCTCTATTTATAGGTCCTGGATGCATAATTAAAACATCTTTTTTTGCTATTTCTAATCGCTTTGAAGTAATCCCAAACAAATGACTATATTCTCTTAAAGAAGGAATAAATCCTTTTGTTTGTCTTTCTAACTGTAATCGAAGAACATTAATTACATCTACTTCTGGTAAAACTTCATCTAAATTATAACTTATTTCAACACCTAATTTTTTAAATGCAGTTGGAACTAAATTTGATGGGCCTACTAAAGTAATTTTTGCACCTAATTTTAAAAGTCCCCAAATATTAGAACGAGCCACTCTACTACAAGCAATATCTCCAACAATAGCTATTTTAAGTCCATCAATATTTCCTTTTTTTTCTCTAATAGTATATAAATCAAGTAATCCCTGAGTAGGATGTTCATGACTTCCATCTCCAGCATTGATTACAGAACATTTTAATTGTTTAGCTAAAATATAAGGAACTCCACTACATTGATGTCTAATAATTATCATATTAACATTCATAGCTTCAATATTTTTCACCATATCTTTTAAACTTTCACCCTTAGTTTTACTACTTGTTTCAATTGCAATATTAATAACATCTGCACTTAATCTTTTAGCTGCTAATTCAAAAGAAATACGAGTTCTTGTGCTTGATTCAAAAAAAAGGTTCACCACTGTTTTTCCTCTTAAAGTTGGAACCTTTTTAATAGAACGACTAATAATTTCTTTAAAATTTTTAGCTGTATCTAATATTAAATTTATTTCTTGTACAGAGAGTTCTTCTAATGTTAAAAGATCTTTTCTATTCCAAAGCATAATTATTCCTCTTTTTTAATAATTACTTTATCTTCATTATCTATTTCTTCAAGAAATACTTCTACAATTTCTTTTTTAGAAGTAGGTACACTTTTTCCTATATAATCAGCTTTAATAGGTAATTCTCTATGTCCTCTATCAATTAAAACTGCTAATTGAATTGTTTTAGGTCTACCTAAATCTATTAAAGCATCTAATGCTGCTCGAATTGTTCTTCCTGCAAAAAGTACATCATCTACTAAAATAATATCTTTATTTTTTATATCAAAAAGAATATTTGTAGAATGAGCTTTAGGATGATAATTTAAAGAATCAATATCATCTCTATAAAAAGTAATATCTAAACTACCAATTGAAATTTTTGCTTTTTCTATTTGGTTAATACAATTTGCAATTCTTTTTGCTAAAATATCGCCTCTTTCTTTAATACCAATAATTACTATATTTTCTATTTTTTTATTTTTTTCTAATATTTCATGAGAAATTCGAATAATAGCTTTTTGAATACTAATTTTATCTAATATAACTATTGCCAATAAATTTTCTCCATTTTACAAAAAAACTTTTTTATAAATTTTACTATAAAAAAGTTTTTTGTTTTTTCTTATTTTTAATTTAACCAAATTTTTTTATTCTTTTTTTCCTTCTTTTTCTATTTTCTCTAATTTTTGTTTTAAATTATTAATATCTCCTTCGATATTTTTTCTTTTATTTCTAATTTCTAATAATTCTTCTTCTAAAGTAGTTAATTCTTCTTCTTTAGGAGAAATTTTTTCAATCAATTCTTCTTTTTTAATTGGAGGAATAATTGGTTCAAAAATTGGTCCCATAGTATAATTCAAAGCAAAACCAAATTTAGGTTGTTTATATGGAGAAGCTGCTAAAGTTTCTTTTCTAATAAGATCTTCAAACATATTACAAGCAATTCCAACAGTAAAATCATTTACAAATCTAAAATTTTTAGGTAAATAAATTTCTTCTAAACTATATTCTAATCCTATATTCATATCTCTACCATTTACTTCTATTTTTAAACATAAATTTGGAAATGGATCCATTTGGATTCCACCAAAAAAACCATAAAATTTACTTGATATAGTTGATTCACCAATAAATCGTCCAGAACCTTTACCTATATGAATTTGTGTATTATACATATCTATTAATTTTTTACTAAAAACTATAAATAAAGAATTATTTTGAGAATGAGGATAAATAGTATGATATGCATAAATGCTTTTTGGTTGTACAATTCCATAAGATGAAATATCTGAATTAGAAGAAATATTTTGTATTCCTATAGATATACTTGGATACATTTCTTTTTCTTGTAATAGTTTTGCATTCAAATTTAAACAAGCTTCAGTTTTTGTCAATATGGAAATACCTATTTCTGCTCGGTCAAATAACCCAAATCTAACACCTAAATCTATTTCATTTCTTGTTTTATCAAAAGAATTGCTCCAATCGCCTTGTCCTGTCCAAAATTGCATACCATAATATACATTTACAAAAGTATGTTCTAAAATATTAGCTGTAGGAATATCAATTAAACCACCTTTATTAAAAGGTGCTGAATAAAGAAAATTAGTTGATAAAAAAATTACTAAAAAAAATTGTAATATTTTCATACTCATCTCCTTTAATAAATAATTCTTTGTGTTAATTTTATAATTTTTTATTATTTTTTTGTCAAGTTTTTCTTTTTAATATTTTGAAGTTATTTTTTATAAAAAAAATTTATATTATATTTTTTTTATTTTTC
>JBDRGX010000130.1:0-5266 GCA_043817485.1 bacterium | reverse complement strand
TATAAGTTTTTTTTAATATATTTCTTGTTTCTTCTGAAAATCCAGATCTTTTCAAACCAATTACATTTAGTCCTTTTAATTTTGCTGGATTCCCTTCTGCCATAACATAAGGCGGTACATCTTGGGTAATTTTAGAATGACCTCCTATTATTGATAAAGTACCTATTTTTACAAATTGATGAATTCCAGCAAGTCCAGAAATAAAAGCTTCATCTTCTACACAAACATAACCACTAAGTCCAGCATAATTAACTATAACTACTTTATTTCCTATTTGACAATTATGAGCAATATGACTATAAGCCATTAAAAAATTTTCATTACCTATTTGAGTAGTAGATTCTTCTTCTGTTGCTCGATGAATAGTAACATATTCTCTAATTATATTATTATTTCCAATTTTACAATAACTTTTTATATTTTTAAATTTTATATCTTGAGGAATTTCTCCAATAACAACACCAATACCTATTTTGTTATTGTTTCCAATGGATGTCCATTGTTTAATAACGCTATGAGAACCAATTATAGTTCCATCTCCTATAAAAACATCTTTTTCAATAATAGCAAAAGGACCTATTTCTGCTTTTTCTGAAATTTGTGCTTTTGGATGAACTATTGATAATGAATGAATAGCCATTTTATTTTCCTTTTTTATTTATTATTTTTCAACTAAACTTGCCATTATAGTTGCTTCAGCAGATATTTCATTTTCTATGTATGCTTTTGCATTCATTATTGCAAATTTACTTCTAATTTTTACTATTTCTCCTTCTAATTTTAATTGATCTCCAGGAAATACTGGTTTTCTAAATCTTACATTATTTAATCCACTTAAATAAAAAAGTTTTTTTTGAATTTCTTTGTTAGAATAAAGAAGTAATACTGAACAAACTTGAGCTAATGCTTCAATAATTAAAACACCAGGCATTACTGGATGATCTGGAAAATGTCCTTGAAAAAAACTTTCATTTATTGTTACATTTTTTATGCCACAAATTTTTTTTCCTGGTTCTAAATTTAAAATTTTATCTACTAAAAGAAATGGATAACGATGTGGTAAGTATTTTTGAATTTCTTTTATATCTAATATTATATCTGTCATTTAAAATCTCCTTAAAATTTTTATTTTTATAATTTGTGGATTTTATTTTTTAATATATTTATTTTTTTGTATTTTTATATTTCAAATTTGTTTTGAACATTTGTATTTTGGTTATTTAAATTTTTTTCGTTTTTACCAATATCTCGTTCTTATGGAATGAATTAAAATGTTTATGATTTTGAATTAAAAATATGATATTCGTATTTTTTTGTTTAGAACATTCGAATTTTTGTTATTCGAATTTGTTTCGTATTTCTATATTCGTATTTCGAATTTTCATATTATAAAACATTATCCTCTTTCTAAATATTCTCCTGTTCTTGTATCAATAGTAATTGTCTCTCCTTCATTGATAAACATTGGGACAGAAATTTTATAACCAGTTTCTAATTCTACTTGTTTCATAACTGCTGTAACTCTATCTCCTTTCAATACTGGTTCACTATTAATTACCTTTAACTTGACAAATAATGGTAATTCTATGCTAATAATATTACCTTCACAATAATTTACTTCTACTTCCATATTTTCTTTTAAATAATTTAAAGCATCTCCTAATATTTCTTTTGAAATAGAAACTTGTTCATAACTTCCATTATCCATAAACATAAAATCATTATTGCTTTTATATAAATAAGTCATTTTTCGAGATTCAAAATAAACTCTATCTAATTTATCTTCTGATCTAAATCTTTTATTGATAATTTTTCCAGTTTTTATGTTTTTTAATTTTGTATCAATAAAGGCACCGCCTTTTCCAGCTTTTGTTCTTTGAAAATCTGTGCAAGAAAAAATTTCTCCTTCAAGTGAAATTAAATTTCCTTTTCTTAAATCATTTGCAGATAACATTTACTTTCTCCCATAAGCATAAGCTTATTAAATTATGGTATTATATTCCCAGAATTATCTTGAATATTAGTTAAAGAAATTATATAAGTTGTACAAAACTCTAAATCTTTTGTTGAAGTAATTTCCAAAAGTTGTTGTGATGAATTATAAGAAAAAGTAATCGGAATAACTTGATTATTTGTTTTATTTTTCATTGTAATATTTTCAGCACTAAACGAAGATTGATTCATATTCCTATTAAAAGAAATAGATATTTTTGCATCAACTGGTACATTTTCTTGACCACCTGTTCCAATTCCAGAAATATCACCTATTAAAGTAGAAATTACTTCTGGAGAATTTCCAGTAAAAAATTCATACATCCAAACACTGCCAAATGCAGAATTAGAAGTATAAGAAGGCATATTTTTATCTAATGAATTTCCATAAATATCTTTTACTCCTTCAGTAATAACAATAGCATAATTTCCATTACTAGAAAGTTTAGAAAAACCAATAAGACTTGCTTTTTTTGATGAAGAATAATAAGTAATATGATCTGGTTTTATAGGTGTCATTGTTTTTAAATCAACAAGAAAAAGATTTTCTATTGTTAAAGTGCTTTCATCCATTGCTTGAGAAAAATAAACAGATTTACCAGTTGTAGGACTTACATTATTAGCACCTACTACTGGATCTGTTTGAGTAATAATTAGCCCAGTCATTGTAGTAAAAGTTATTTCCCAAGAATAACTTTTAAAAACAATAAACAAAATAAAAATAATAAACAAAATTTTTTGTTTCATTTTTTATCTCTCATTATTAAATAAATTATTTTTTGTTATTTTTATTCAAAATATATAGCACAACAAATTTCTGATTCCCAAACAGATATTTTAAAAACATTTATTTTTTCTTTTAAAGAATCAAAAATAAATTTAGCAATATTTTCTGTAGTAGGATTTATATTTTTGAAAAATGATAATTCATTTAAATAAATATGATCAATTTTTTTTAAAATATTTTTTACTTCTTTTTTTAATTCTCTAAAATCTACTAAGATTCCCAATTTATCTAATTCTTGTCCTTTTACAAAAACTTGTACTTTCCAATTATGACCATGAAGATTTTCACAATTACCCTTATATTCTTTTAATTTATGAGCTGATGAAAAATAGTCTTCAATCATTATTTCATACATAATGTATTTGTCTCCCGAATACAGCATCACAAGCTTCTGCAATGCCTTCTGATAGAGTAGGATGAGCATGTATAAGCGTTGCTACATCTTCTACAGATATTTCTGATTTTATAGCTAAAGCTATTTCGTGAATAAGATTAGAAGCATTGTTTCCAATAATATGAGCTCCAAGTATTTTATTTGTTTCTGCATCTACGATAACTTTAACCATTCCTACATATTCTCCAGATGTAATTGCTTTTCCAATAGCTTGAAATGGAAATTTTCCTATTTTATATTGATATTTTTTTTCTTGAACTTGTTTTTCAGTTAAACCAACTCTTGCTATTTCTGGAAAAGAAAAAATACAAGAAGGAATAACATTGTTCATTATTGTTTCTTTTTCTAAAGCATTTTGAATAGCAACAATTCCTTGTGCTGATGCTTTATGAGCCAAAAATGGAGGACCTGTTAAATCTCCTATCGCATAAATTCCAGAAATACTTGTTTCCATTTTATTATTTGTTTTTATATATTTTTCATCCATTAGAATATTTAATTTTTTAAAACTTTCATTATTTATATCTCTACCAACAACTACTAAAACTTTTTCTGCTTTTAATTTTTCTCCTTGTGAAGTTTCAATTAAAGGAAAACCATCTTTAATAGAAATTTTTTCAATTTTTGTATTAGTTTTTATTTTGATTTTTTTCTTCATTTCTTTAAACAAAATATCAACTATTTCATCATCTTCTTCAGGTAAAATTTGAGGCATCATTTCAATTAAAGTGACAGATGTTCCTAATTCAGCAAAAATAGTAGCAAATTCAATTCCAATAGCTCCAGCACCAATAATAATAAGACTTTCTGGAACTTTTTCTATTTTTAAAATTTCATCACTAATTAAAATTTTATCTTGATCAAAAGGAAAAAATGAAGGTTTAAAAGGCGAACTTCCAGATGCAATAATTATTTTATCAAACTCCATTTGTTCTAAATTACCATTTTTATTTTTTATTTCAATTAAATTGGGCTTTAAAATTTTAGCATTACCTGTAATTAAATTAACATTTCTTTTTTTTAATAAATAATTTATTCCTTGACGAAGTTGATTTACAATTTGCTCACTTCTTTTAATTATAAGAGAAATATCAAAAGAAACATTTTCTATTTTTAACCCATATTTTTCAGATTCTTTTGCTTGACGAAGTAAATTTATGGAAGAAATAATGGCTTTTGTAGGAATACATCCTTTATTTAAACAAACTCCACCTAAATTTTCTTTTTCAAAAATAACGATTTCAGCTCCTAATTGAGCACCTCTTAATGCTGCTACATATCCTCCAGGACCTGAACCAATAATTCCAATTTTCATTTTTAAATAATACTCCAATTGTTTTTAAATAAAAAATTAGTTTATGAATGTTTATTTTTTATTTTTTCTTTTGTCAATAATTTTATATAAAATGATAAATTAGTTTTTCTATTCTAATAGCATTTTTTCTTTTACTAGTTTAATTATTAAATGTTTTTTAAATTGTTTGTTTTTCTTTAATATAAAAAAATTAGGGCAAGAAATAAAATCTTACCCTAATTTTACATGAAAATTTAATTGTTGTAAAATACTGCGATATAAAAACTATGTTCCTTTTTTTAAAATTTATATTTTCCATCTATTTAAATTTAAACTAACTGGGTTATGTGTTTTCCCAGATTCAATGGCAGCTTCAACGCATGCTAATGATATTGCAGCATCAATAGCTCCAGCATTTTCACAAGGTTCATTTTTGGAAATAGAGTCAATTAAAGCATTATCTGCATTTCGCCATCCTTTATTTACCATATAATTTATATGAGGAAGTTTTTTATTTACTTTGCTTTTAATAAATTCCATTTTTTCTTTTGGAAAATCCATATTTATAAGTCCTTGTTCTTTAAACATTTTTTGCCATTCTCTACGATAATATAATAATCTATCTAATCCTTCCCATTCCAACAATTGCGTATATCCAGTTAACCAACCTCCTTCACATTCATATCCAGCATATCTTTTGACTTGATCAGGCCAACCTTCAATATTAGCTGTGTGCATTTCTATAAAATCATCTATTCTTACTACCCCATGATTTAAAAATACTTCTATTCCTTCTTTT
>JBDRGX010000129.1:0-17670 GCA_043817485.1 bacterium | reverse complement strand
CTTTAACTGCTTTTTCACAATCAAGAGAAAACTCATCTATTACTCCAAGTTTATAAGCTTTTTGCAATAAAGATATTTTACAATCAATTCCAATAATTTTTTCAACATTACCATTTTTTTTTAAACTTAAAGCAATAGAACCACCTATTAATCCTACACCAATTATAGCAATTTTTTTAAAATAAATTTTCATAATATTATAATATTGAATAAGAACCTAATATTTTTAATAATAAACAATTTTTTTTTAATTCTTCTAAAACTTTTTTAATTTTTTTTTCTTTATAATAACCACAAAAATCTATGAAAAAATAATATTCCCATTGTTTTAATTTTGAAGGACGAGATTCTATTTTTGTAAGATTAATATTATTATCAGCAAATAATTTTAACATTTCATATAAAGCACCTACTTTATCTTTAATCAAAACCATTATAGAAGTTTTATTATTTTTAGTTTTATTTTTATTAAATTCTTTACTAATTATTAAAAATCTTGTAGCATTATTAGGATTGTCTTCTATATTTTTTGATACTATATTTAATTTATAAATTTTAGATGCAAGTTCACTCCCAATAGCAGCACTACCTTCTTCTTCTGAAGCAATTTTAGTTGCTACTGCTGTAGTAGCAACTTCAATTATTTGAGAATTATTAAAGTTTTTTTCTATCCATTCTCGTGTTTGAGCAATAGCATAAGGTTGAGAATATATTCTTTTAATATCACTTTTTTCAAATTTTGATAAAAGATGTTGATGAATTTCCAATTTTATTTCTGCCCAAATTTTTAAATCTATATCTACGAACATATCTAATGTATAATTAATTATTCCTTCTGTAGAATTTTCAATAGGAACTACTCCAAATTTAACATACTCTTGAGCAACAGATTCAAAAACATTTTTTATTGATTTCATAGAAACAAAATTACTATTAATTCCAAATTGTTTAATAGCTGCCATATGAGTGAAAGTACCTTCAGGCCCCCAATAAGCAATATTAATCTGTTCATCTAAAGAACGAGCTGCAAAAAAAATTTCCTGATATATATTTTTCAAAGTATTATTTGGTAAAAATCCTTTATTCAATTTAATAAGAGAATTAACAATTTCTTTTTCTCTTTTAGGATCATAATAATCCATTTTATTTTTCTTTTTAATTTTATTAATTTCTTTCACTATTTCCATTCGTTTATTTAATAATTCCATTATTTGTAAATCAAAACTATTAATTTGTTTTCGAAACTTTTGAAAATTTGTTAATAGCACAACACATTCTCCTTTATATAAAAAATTGTTCAAAATAATATCTTCAGATATTATTTTGAATGTCAATAACAATTTATAAAATTTACTTATATTTACAAACACAATAATACTATAAAAAAAACAGAAAATGGATAAAAAACCACTTTCTGTTTTTTAATTTTAAACAAATTTAATTAAATAAGTTGCAAAAAAATTTATCTATCATAGATTTATTCTGTAATTTTTACTTTTTGAATAACTTCGTTATTATAAAAAGAATAAGGATTAATGTTGTAATTTGTAAAAGTACATCCTTTTAATTCACTTAATTCTGTTTCTTTTCCAAAATAAATACCTTCCCATTTTGGTAATTCTTTTTCAGTTTTCCAACCATCTAAACTAATATAATTAGTGCTAAAAGTTGATGAATAAGATTTTAAAGCACCTTTAAGTACTTTTAAAGAACATAAAGAATAATCTAAAGCCAAATTATCAGATGACCATTGTACATTTTTTACTCCAAAATAAATTTTAGCATTACTTGGAATAGTCAAAATAGGAGAAGTAGTTCCATTTTCTATTCCTACACAAATATCATTAAAAAAATAACAAGGATAATCATTTGGTAAAGTATTATTATCAATTATAACTATTTCTGTATCACAAATATATCTTGTTTTAATTATTACTTGATTTGCAGATTGAGCATATTTAATTTTATCTGTATAATCAGCAACTTCATTCCCAGATTTATCTATAATAGATACATATGCTCTTTTTGCTTCATGTAAATAAAAATTTTTCATAATATTTGCATCTATTCTTTTTGCAGTACCTATTGTATCAATACTATCTTTTATTCCAGTTTTACTTATTTTAATTGGTTTATTTACAATAGTATACCAAGATTCATAAACCCAACCATCATTTTCTTTTCTACTTTCTACATTCCAAGGAAATTCTATATTATTAAATTTTGGTTTTCCTACTGTTAAAACTTCTTCTTTTAATTTTAATTTGAAAATAATTTTATCGTCTAAACCTACAACAAATGTATCATTTTCTTTTTTAGCAGTAGCAGGTACTTCTATTGAAAATTCAAATTGCACAATTTGATCCAAAATAACAGTATTATAAACAATTTTTTCATCTTGTGGTAATGGCCCTTTAAACAAAACATAAATATATCTTAATGCTCCACCTTTTTGCTTTTCTTCATTTGTTAAAGAAGGAATTGGACAAAAAGAAGAATTAAATTGAATTGTTTTTATAAAATGATACCAATTAGGAACTTTATTAAAAAAAGAATTTTCTCCTTTTAATTCAGAATTAGTTAATTCTCTATCACTTCCAATCATTTTTATAAAAACATCATCTGTTTTTTCCCAAGGAGATGTTAATTTTAAAATAGGTGTAGTATTATTAATTCTACCTGTACTACCAGTTTCAATTTCTACTTGAGATTTAACTTCCTCTTTTTTAGGATCAAAAATATTATTTCTTTTTTTTAGGGAACAAGAAAATAAAAAAAGACCTATTAATAAATAAATAAAAAATCTATATTGTTTCATTCTTTTCTCCTAAAGTTAAAATTCTTGTTTATATCCCACTTTTATTTTTTGTAAATTATAATTAAAAACTATTTTATTTTGTAAATTTTGATTACATGCTACAGTTTTCTTAAAATGAATTAAAGCATCTATAAAATTTATTGCATAAAAAGCACCTGCTCCAATAAATAACATTTGCATTGTTTTATATGAACTTTTATAATCATTATATTTTTTATCCCATTCTGCAGAATTACCTTGTTTTAAATCATTATATTTTTTAAAAAGTTTCTCACTATTAGAATAAGCCATTATTCCTGTAGTTAAACACACAATTTCTCCACCCATTAATAAAAATCCCTTAACTAATTGTTTTTCTTGACAAATTTGGTATAAACCTGGAATAAGCACTTGTCCACTTAAATATACTTCTTGTTTTTCTACAATTTCTTCTTCTCCATAAATTAAACTAAAAAAAAATAAAATTCCTATTAATAAAGCTATTTTTTTCATTATATCATCTCCTTTTAAAAAAAAATAAATAACTTAAATATAAACTTTGTCAACTTTTTTTGAAATTATTTTAAAACACCTAATATTTTAAGAAAAGTATGAATTATAAATGCATCAGTAAGAAATGTCATTGTTTTTCTCCACAGACTAATTGAAGATTTTGGTGGAACAATAATAATATCTTCTTTTTCTAATTTAGGTAGTAAAGAATAATTTCCTGTATTTAAAAAATCTTCCATATTTATTTTAATTACTTGAGAATTTCCTTTTACTCCCCTAATTATTTTTACTTTTTTTGAATTTGCATTTGGTGTAAAACCACCTACTGTAGCAATAATTCTTAAAAAATTTTCTTGCTCTCTAAATGGATATACCCCTGGCTTCGATATTTCTCCTAAAATAAGTATTTTGCAAGATATATCCTCTTCTAAGCTAATAATTACTTTTGGATTTTTAAGATAGGTAGACAAAGAAGTTTCTATTTGTTTTTTTAATTCAATAATTGTTATTCCAGTAGCTTTTATTTTTCCAATTATAGGTATAATTATTATATTTTCAGAATTAATTGTTGAAACAATTGGATTTTCGCTATATTCTTCTATTATTATTTTAAGTACATCACCTTGTTGAAGAATTTTTTCTTCATTAGCAAAACAAAAAGTAATTAAAAATAAAAATAAAAACACATATTTATTTTTTCTCATTTGTATTTTTCCTTTGATTTTTGTTTTTCTTTTCTACATTTTCAAAATTTATTTTATAAACAATTTCTCCTGGTTTAATCATTTTTAATTCTTGCCTCGCTATTTCTTCAATATAATCGTTATTATTTTTCAAAGTACTAATTTCTTTTTTTAATTTTAAATTATTTTCTTCAATAATTTTTATTTCTTTTTTTATTGTTTTTATTTGTTGCGATAATTTATATTTTTCCCAATATCCATTTTTAGAAAAACCAAATAAATATAAAAGTAATGCAAGTATACTAAAAAATAATAAAAAAAAAATTTGATTATTTTTTCTTTTTTTTTGCAAAAATATTACCTTTCTTTGAATTATTTTTAATTTTTCAATAAAATCAATTTTAAAACATAACCAATCTTTTAAACTTTTAATTATCCTTCAAATAAAATTTTAATAGAAAAAATATGAGTTTTTTGTTCTCCACTACCCCAAGGCAAATAAGCATAATCAAGAACATATTTTTTTAATTTTACACCAATTCCAGCAGTAAAAGTATTTTTAAAAGATGGATCTACTAAAGAAGATTCTATTAATCGTGCCATTCTTCCTATTCTTAAACTTAAAATATCTCCATAACAATATTCTAATCCAAAATTAACATTAAATAAAGCATCTCGTGTACTTTCAGTAGTAGCAATACAAATTTCTGGAAATTTAGAGATTTTTTTATTATTACTTTTTTCCCAATTTTTTATTTGTATATCTCCTTCTTCTCCTGATTTTGGATTATTAACATTATTATCATTAATTATTTCTACATTATTTCCATCTTGATACCCAGCATTTTCTCTTTTTTGCCATCTGTCATAAGGCCAATGTTTTTCTTGTCTTCTTTCTTGTAATTCATTAAATTGTTCATAAGTAATTTTCCCTTTTGTTTGATTTTTTTCATTCCACAAAACATTGTTATATTTATTATAAACTACTTTCCCATTTTCTGTTTCATATTTACTTTTCCATTCTACATAAGTACTATTAACTACTTTAAAAGATTTTCCTACTAAAAAATAAGGATCTGCTGTAAAAGTAATTCTATGAACTCCTTGATCATAAAGATCACATCCTATCCCAAAAATTAATTGATGTGGTAAAGGATCAGCTGTTACTTTGCCTGGTGTAGTAGAAGATTTTCTTTCTAAATCTGGTCCTATATTTTTTAAAACTGGTGCAAATCGCATATTTTTAATAGAATAATTTACAAATGGAAATTTTATTTCATCTGTAATTTTATAAACTACTCCCAAATCAAAAGCCCATGAAAATGCTTGATTTCTATGAACATTCTTTCTTCTATCTATATTAAAATTTTTTACTATTTTTTCATCATAAGTAGCCCAAGTATCACTATAAATTAGTTTATAACTTATTCCAGCTAACAATTTTTCTTTTATTTGCCAACCAAATCCAAAAGTACCGCAAGTATCTACATATTTTATTACTCCTATTTGTGGATTTCCAGTTTGTCTTATTAATTCTTCACATTCTTCAACTGTATTAGGTGTTAAATGTGTATCTATTCCCATATAATAAATAGATTCACCCATAATACATTTTTGTCCAAATATTGTTATTGGATGAGCATAAGAAAAATATGAATAATTATATCCAGCCTCTCCTAAAGGTGTTTCTACATAAATAAAAGACATTTGCGGATTTTCAATGTGAGCAAGACCAGCTGGATTCCAATAAGTACTTGATACATCATCAATTAAAGCAGTTCCACTTTCTCCAGTTCCAAATAATCGTGCAGAAGAACCCCATCTTAACCAATTAACAGTAGAAGTAATAGATAATCCAAAATTAATTAAAAATATGCTTAAAAAAACTATTATTAATAAAAGTTTTTTTAATTTTATCATAACAATGCCCCCCAATTAAAAAAATACAATAAAATTCTAAATTTATTTTAAAAAAATGTTTGTTTTATATTTTTAAAATTGTCAAGAAAAACTTTATTTTTTATACATTCTTTTTAACTCTCTTTCTACATCTCTTTTTTTTATTGTTTCTCTTTTATCATATGTTTTTTTACCTTTTGCTAATGCTAATTTTACCTTTGCTAAATTTCTTTTTAAATATATTTCAATAGGTATTAATGTAAGTCCTTTTTGACATACTTGTCCAAAAATATATTTTATTTCTTTTTTTTTTAACAATAATTTTCTAACTCTTGTAGCTTCTAAATTAAATCTATTTCCTTTTTCATAAGGACTAATATGTAAATTATATAAATAAACTTGATTATTTTTAATTTGAGCAAAACTATCTTTAAAATTTATTTTTTTTTCTCTAACAGATTTTATTTCACATCCTGTTAAAACAATTCCAGCTTCATAAATTTCTATAAAATAATAATCAAATTTAGCTTTTCTATTAGTTGCAATAATTTCCATTTTTTCTTTTTCTCTTATTTGAAGATAAAATTCCCATATCTTCTCTATATTTAACAATTGTTCTTCGAGCTATATTAATTTCTTTTTTTTTAAAAATTTCTACTATTTCATTATCTGTATAGGGCTTATAAACATTTTCTTCATTTATAATTTCTTTCATCATTTCTTTTATACTAATAGAAGAACTTTGCATCCCTTCTTGTTTTATTCCTGATGAAAAAAAATACTTTAATTCAAATACTCCTTGTGGGGTTTGAACATATTTATCAGTTACAGCTCTACTTATAGTTGAAATATGCATACCAATCATCTCAGCAATTTGTTGAAGATTAAGGGGCTTAAGATATTGAATCCCTTTTTCTAAAAACTCTTCTTGTTTAAAAAAAATACTTTGGGCAATTTTATAAATAGTACTTTTTCTTTGTTCAATGCTTTTAATAATTTCTTTTGCTCTTCTAATTTTATTTTGAATATACTTACAAAATTCTAATTCAATTTCATTTTTTTCTGCTAATATTTTTTTATAATATGTATTTATTTTTAAAGGAGGAATTCCTTCTGTATTAAAAATAATTTCATATGTATCTTCTATTTTTTCAATTAAAATATCAGGAATTATATATTTAGGTTTTTCATTATTATATTTTAACCCTGGATATGGTTCTAACTTTGCAATTATTTCTATAGCTTCTTTTACTTCAGAAATAGTAGTGTTTAACAAACCTGCTATTTCCGAATAAGAGTCAGAAGTTATTTTATCATAACAATTTAAAATAATTCTTCCAAGTAATGGATTATCTATATTTAAATCTCTTTTTTGAATAAGTAGACTTTCTCTTAAATTTCTTGCTCCTACTCCAATCGGATCAAATGTTTGAATTAACAAAAGAACATCATAAACTTTTTCAATATCTAAATTTAATTTTTCACTAATTTCTTCTAAACTATTATTCAAATAACCATTATCATCAATATTTCCAATAATTTCTTCTCCAATTTTCCAATCAATATCATTTTTAGATGTTAATCGAAGTTGCCATAATAAAGTTTCTTGTAATGAAGGAAGAGAATCTGAAATATTTTCTAAAAAATTTTTTTCAAGCATTCCTTTATCTTGAGAAAAATTCTCCTTTTCTGTAAAAGAAAAATCTTCCACCCAATCAAAATCAACATCTGGTAAATTTTCTTTTTCTTCAGAAATTGATTCATCTTTTTCTTCTGTTTCTTCTGTTTTTGCAAATTCATTTACAAATTCGTTTGTAGATTCAAATGTTTTTTCTCTTTCTTCTAAAACTGGATTTTCTTGCATTTCTTGATGAATTAAATCTACTAATTCCAATCGAGATATTTGCATTATTTTGAGTGATTGTAGAAGTTGTGGAGTTATTATAAGTTTTTGCGTTTGAACTAATTTTTGAGATAATTTTTGTTCCATAATAAATTCCCTTAAAAATCTTTTAATACCAATTTGCAATCAGAAATAAAATGTTGTAAATTACCATATTCGATATTCGTTTTTCTTTGTTTCGAACATTTGTATTTTTGTCATTAAAATTTGTTTTGGATTTAGATATTCGGATTTCGAATTTTTAATTATTACTACTCTTTTTGTAACTTAGTATCAAATATAAATGTTTCCTTTATATTTTAAAATTTTCTCCTAAGTAATTTTTTCTTACTAATGAATTTTCTTCTATTTCTTTTGGTAATCCTGATGCAAAAATTTTTCCATCTTGAATTATATAAGCTCTATCTACAATTTTAAGAATTTCTCTAACATTATGATCTGTAATAATAATACCAAAACCATTATTTTTTAATTGAATAATAATAGATTGAATATCTTCAACAGTAATAGGATCAATCCCAGAAAAAGGTTCATCTAAAAGAATAAATAAAGGCTCAGTTGCTAAAGTACGACAAACTTCTACTCGTCTTCTTTCACCTCCAGATAAAGAATATGCTTTGTTTTTAACAATATGCTCTATCCCAAATTCTTTTAATAAAAAATCTAATTTTTCTTTTTGTTGTGCTTTACTTAAATTTAATACTTCTAAAATAGCTTTTATATTTTCTTCAACAGTTAAATTGCGAAAAACTGAACTATCTTGAGAAAGATAACCAATTCCTTTTTTTGCTCTTTGATACATTGGTAATCTAGTAATATCCTCTTTTTTCTCATCATTTTGTATAAAAATTTTTCCATTATCTGGTTTTACTAATCCTACAATCATATAAAAAGTAGTAGTCTTACCAGCTCCATTAGGACCTAAAAGTCCTATTATTTCTCCTTGCTTAACTTGAAAACTTACTTCATTAACTACTTTTCTTTTTTTATATATTTTAACTAATTCATTTGTAATCAATGTTTTCATTATTTTTTTTCCTCTTGTTTTGGAATAATATTTGCTTTTACCTCTCCTTCTATTATAAGTTTTTTATTATCCAAATAATAAGTTATTTTTTTACCAATAATTTCTAATTCTTTTTCTTTCCATATTTTAGCATTATCAATAAATTCAATTTTCCTATCTACATCATAATATATTGCTGAACTTGCTTGTGCTTTAATTTCTTTTTTGGTAAAATCAACTATTCCTTGTATTTTGGCTATTTTTTCTTCACCAAAAATTTCTATTATTTCTCCTTTAACTTCCATATCATCAGAAATAAGTTTTGAAGGACCTATTACTTTAATGTATTTTTTTGTTTTTTCATAAAAAGCTTCATTCCCAAATAATGTAAAATTTCTTTTTTTATCAATAATTTTTATATTTTTTTGAAGAAATACTGTTTCACCTTTTTTATAAACTTTTGCTTCATCAGCATAAAATTCTGTTTCACCACTTTTACAAAATACATTTCCTTGTAAAAAAGTAGTTAATTCTGCTTTTTCATCATAATAATATTCAGCATTATCAGCACTTAAATAAATTTTTTCTTCTTTTTTTTCTTCTGCTTTTATTAAACAAAAAGATAATATAAGAAAACAAAAAACAAAAAATAAATTTTTAATATTCAAAAAAACCTCCATTTTTTTGTAATTTTATAAAAACTCAAATTCTCTATTAATAAATCATTCACAAATTAACATATTAATTTTTTTAGTAATATCACAATCTTTA
This sequence comes from bacterium, assembly GCA_043817485.1. Classification (GTDB taxonomy): domain Bacteria; phylum JBDRGX01; class JBDRGX01; order JBDRGX01; family JBDRGX01; genus JBDRGX01. The sequence goes on along the minus strand of JBDRGX010000129.1, from coordinate 8,098 downwards.
ATTAAACTTAAGTTCTTTTATTTTAAAAACTTTAAGCCCCATATCTGCTTCTATTCCTTTTCCTAAAATAATATCGCCTTTTTTTGATATTATTTTAACATTTTTATCTGTAGTAAATTTTTTATTTTTTGAATCCCATTCAAGTAATTCTGTTTTTAATTTAACTCCTTCATTAGAAACTACACAAACATTTTTTTTAAAAATAAAATTTTCATTTTCTAAAAAAAACTTTGCTTCTTTTGCATTTAAAGTAGAACCTTGTGTTCGAAATATTATTTTAACATTTTCTAAATAAGCAACATCTTCTTTTTCAAAAATAAAAAGCTTATTAGATTGTAATTCCCAATCTTCGTTTGGATCTCCATTATTTTTGATTACAACACCAGCCAAATTATAATCTGCTTTTAATTCCATTTTATTAAAAACATTATTTAAATAATTTGTATTTTGAGATTTACAACTTAAACATCCTATCAAAAAAATTAAACAAAATATTTTTTTAATCATTATTTCTCACTAAAAATTTGAGCTGAAAAAATATAAATTTCACTTTCTTTCCAACTCGTAATAGAAAGATTTGCTTTCAAGCATACATTTTCTAAAAATTCTTTTTTTGTCCAATTATATTCTGTAGCTACTTGAGGTAATAAAAGTCCAGAATAATAATCTTTTTTTATATATAAACCATGCACTCCTATTTTAATTTCATCTATATTTTCTATTTTTTTTAAAGAAGATAAAACTGAAATTTCTATTTCTAAATCATTCAATTCTTCTTTTTTTATTGAAGGAAATCGTGAATCATTAAAAGCACTATGTATAGCCATTTCAGAGACTGATGTCCAAAGATCTTTATAAGGAAAAACATAACCAATACAACCTCTTAATTTTCCTTTTTTATGAATAGTAACAAAAATTCCTTTTTTTTCCTCAAATTTTTTATTTTGAGAATTAGATATTTTTTTTTCTTTTTCATTAAAATACTCTTCTATACTTTTTCGAGCAAGATTAAGTAATTCTTTTTTTTCTTCTTCATTTAAAAAATTTGCTTCTTCATTAGAATTATAAATTGCCATAGAACAATAACCTACTACTTTTGATTTATCTCCAGATGTATCTCCAGAATTAGCATATTTAAGTAAAGAAACTTCATTACATTTCATTTTTTTACTCGCAATAATAGTTGTTAAAACAGAAGCTAATCCACATAATTCACATTCATTATTTTTAACACTTTCAAGTAATTTTGCAGCATCTAATTCTTTTATAATAGAAATTGCTTTTTCATCTAATTCACAAGATTTATTATAAGAATGATAATGAGAAAGATCTGTGCTTGCTATTAACACTACTTTTTTATTGCCAAAATTGTTTATAATAGCATCTGCCAAAATATTACACATTTCTAATGAAGGCTCATTTATCAAAATAGGAACAATTTTAAATTTTTTCAAAACTACTTGTAAAAAAGGAAGTTGAACTTCTAATGAATGTTCTTTTATATGAGCAATTGGATCATTATAAATAATTTTATGATAATTTTTTATTTTTTCTGCTAATTCCTCATCTATTTCTACTTCTCCTAAAGGAGTTTTAAATTTTCCTTTTTCATAAATACTTATTCCTTTAAGTAAAGCTTGATGAGAAGGTCCAATTAAAATAACAATTTCTGGTTTTTTTTCTTGCAAAATTTTATAATTAAAAGCTGCAATTTCTCCAGAATAAATATATCCCGCATGAGGAGAAATTAAAGCAAAAATATCTTCTTTTATTAAAGACACATTTGTTTTCTCTAAAAAAGAATTAATCATTTTTTTTAATTCTTTTTCTTTTTCAGGATAAAATAATCCAGCAACAGATGGTTTTCTTATTAAATCTGTAGATTTTATATAAGAAGTAAAAAATATTAAAAAAGGTAGAATTAAACTATATTTAATAATTACACCTCCATATCAATTTAATTACTTTTTTATTTTTTTTAATAATATTTAGAAAAATGTTATAATTATTTAATCATTTTTTTAATAATGTCAAGTATTTTAAAACACTGATGTAGAAATATACAAATATTACAAATGCAAATAATAACAATATTTAACAAAGCTTAAAATTATTATTTCTAATTTTTTTTTGACAAATTTTTTAATTTTTGTTATTTTTACATAACTTATTTTTATAAAAATCATAAAAAAGGGGTATATTTTGAACTATAATTATAATTCTATGGAAATTTTAATAAATGAAATATCTAAAATGCCAGGAATTGGCAAAAAAACAGCTCGTAGATTAGCATTTTATCTTTTAAAAACTCCATATAAAGAAATAAATAAACTAATAGACTCCATTATTATAATAAAACAAAAAATAAAATATTGTAAAATATGTTTTCATATTACAGAACAAGAAATTTGCAATATTTGCCAAAATCCTCAAAGAGAAAATTCTATAATATGTGTTGTAGAATCTTCTAATGACTTAATGGCAATAGAATCTTCAAAAGGATATAATGGAGTATATCATGTTTTAATGGGTGTTATTTCTCCATTAGAAGGAATTGACATTTCTGATTTAAAAATTGATTCTTTATTGCAAAGAGTCAAAGAACACAAACCTAAAGAAATTATTATTGCTACTAATCCAGATAGTGAAGGAGAATTTACTGCTAATTATCTTTTAAAAATACTAAAACCTTTTGACATAAAAATTAGCCGTATTGCTCGAGGAATACCAATTGGAGGCGAAATTGAATATTCTGATTATGCAACACTATCTAAATCTTTTCAAGGCAGAACTGAAATATAGGAGAATTTTTTGGCACTAAAACAAAAAGCTATATTTTTAGATAGAGATGGAACTTTAATTGTTGAAAAACAATATCTTTCTGATTTGAAAAAATTAAGATTTATTAAAGGTTCTAAAAAAGCCATTTCTATTTTTAAAAAAAATAATTTTCTTTGTTTTGTTATAAGTAATCAATCTGGAATTAATAGAGGATTTTTAACAGAATTAACATTAGAAAAAATTCATTCTGAAATAAAAAAAAGACTTTTAAAAGAAAAAACTTTTTTAGATGGAATTTATTATTGTCCCCATCATCCAAATGAAAATTGTCTTTGCCGAAAACCTAATACAGGATTGATAAAAAAAATTTGTAAAAAATTTAATATTAGTTTTAAAAATTCATTTATAATTGGTGATAAAGCAAGTGATATTGAATTAGGAGAAAAAATCGGATGTAAAACTATTTTAGTTTTAACTGGTTATGGTAAAAAAAATATGGGAAAAACAAAACCTAATTATATTGCTTCTAATTTACTTGAGGCTGCACAATGGATTATCAAAAAAAAATAAAAACTCTTGAAGAATTAAAAAATATTGTTGAAAAATTAAAAAAAAATGGGGAAAAAATTGTTACTACTAATGGTTGTTTTGATCTTATTCATCCTGGACATATTAAATATTTATGGCAAGCAAAAAAATATGGAGATATCCTTATTGTAGGACTAAATAGTGATACCTCAATAAAAAAAATAAAAGGAAATCAAAGACCTATATTAAAAGAAAAAGCCAGATCTTTAATTTTAGCTTCTTTAAGTATGATTGATTATATAGTTATATTTTCAGAAGTTACCCCTATTAAATTGTTGAAAACATTAAAGCCAAATATTCACATAAAAGGTGGAGATTATATCGCAGAAAAAATAATTGAATATGAAACTGTTAAGAAATTTGGTGGAGAAGTAAAAATAATACAATTCATAAAAGGATATTCTACAACAAATTTAATTAAAAAAATAAAAAAAATAGAAATTATTGAAAAACCTGTATTTAATAAGAAAATCCGAAATCCGAATATTGAAAAACGAAACAAATTCGAATGACCAAAATACGAAATAAATTTTCAATTTTCAATTTTCAATTTAAAATAAAAACGAATGTTTCTACTGATATATTGTTTCTATAGAACATTTATGAATAAAGCACAAAGATAATTTGTTCCATTTACTTAAGCATTTCCAAAAATCATAATATTTTTTCTTGACATTTTTTATCATATTATATATTTCATATCTTCAAAAATTAAAAATAACCTTAATTTTTTCACAATAGGAGATTTAAAAAATGATACAAATTTTCAAAAATTCAAATATAAATTTTTTAGATAAAAAAAATAGAAGAATATTTTTTGCAATATCTTTATTAGTTATTTTAATAGGATTTATTTCAGCAATTAAGCATCAAGGAATTAAATTTGGAATAGATTTTGCTGGTGGTTTTTTAATGGAAGTAAAATTTAATAAAAATATATCTCTTGTTCAAATAAGAAATTGTCTTACAAAAATAGACTTAGGAGATAGCATTATTCAAAAAATAGAAGGAGAAAATGAATTTCTTATTCGTGTTAAAAAAGTAAATCTTCAAGAAAAACAAACAAATGAAACAGTATCAAGCAAAATAAAAAATATTTTTAAACAAAATTTTGATCAACCTAATTTAGGAAAAACTGATTTAAATAATATTTATGACAACAAAGCATTATCTTTAATTTTACATAATTTATTTCCAAATAAAAATACAGAAGAATTATCAAATAAAATTTTAGAATACAGAGATACACATGGAGGTATTTTTAAAAATTTTGCACAATTAAAAAATATTCCAGAAATAAATAATCAAATGTTAATAAATTTTGAACAAGCATTTTCATTAGGTTCATTTATTGTTAGAAAAGAAGAATCTGTTGGTCCAGCTATTGGAAAAATGTTGCAATGGCAAGCAATTTTAGCAGTAATTATTGCAATGATTGCTATTCTTATTTATGTAGGAATGCGATTTGAATTTCGCTTGGCTGTTGCTGCTGACATTGCTTTACTTCATGATGTTTTAGTATCATTAGGAGCACTTGCTTTTTTAAATAGAGAAATTAGTATTCCAGTAATAGCAGCAATTTTAACATTAATTGGATTTTCCATAAATGACACTATTGTTATTTTTGATAGAATCAGAGAAAATTCAAAATTATATAAAAAAGAAAGTTTTAAAAATATAGCAAATCGTAGCATAAATGAAACCTTATCTCGTACAATTATTACTTCTTTAACTACTTTTTTTATAGCAACAACATTATTAATTTTTGGTGGAGAAGTTTTAAGAGATTTTTCTATTGTTTTAGTCGTAGGTATTATTGCAGGTAGTTATTCTACTATTTATATAGCAAGTTCTATTATAATTGAATGGCAAGAATGGGAAATAAGAAAAAAAGAATTGTTATTAGTAAAAGAAAAATAATCATAAATATTTCAAAAAATAAATATAAAAATTAAAGAGGTAGAACCTCTAAAAGGAAAAATAATAAAAAGTAATGAAAAAATTTTTTGTTATTTTATTTATTGGAATATCTATTTTTGTAATTTATAAATATACTCACACACACACAAATTTTTTTCAACAAATTAAAAAACCTTTCAAAATAATTTCTTCTAAACAAAAACAAATTGTAGAAAAAAAAAATTATATCAGAACGAAAAAATGTTATTGTTCAAGCAGTAGAAGAAATTGGTCCTGCTGTAGTAAATATTAGTGCTACAAAAATTATTCAAAATAGATTTTATTTTCCATTTAATGATGATTTTTTTAATATGTTTCCAGAACCACAAAATTATGAACAAAATGTACTTGGATCTGGATTAGTTATTGATAAAAAAGGATATATTTTAACTAATGAACATGTTATAAGAGGAGCTGAAGAAATAATTGTAACTTTTAAAAATGGAAAAAAATATAAAGGAACTATTATTGGACAAGATAAAAATAGAGATATTGCTGTTATAAAAATTAAAGAACATAATTTACCAATAGCCAAAATAGGTAATTCAAATGATTTAATGATTGGAGAATGGGTTGTAGCCATAGGAAATCCTTTTGGATTAGAAAATACTGTTACTGTTGGTGTTATTAGTGGTACTAATAGAAGTCTTCGAGCAGAAAAAAATACAAGTGAAATATTTGAAAATTTAATTCAAACAGATGCTTCTATAAATCCAGGAAATAGTGGTGGTCCATTAGTAAATGTTTTGGGTGAAGTAATAGGTATTAACACAGCAATTTATCAAAATGCTCAAGGAATTGGTTTTGCTATTCCGATAGATACTGCTAAAAAAATAGTAGAAAAGATTATAAATTATGAAAAAAATTATGAAAAAGTAAAAGAAGTTTTTTTAGGTATTCATATTCAAGAAATTACACCAGAAATATCAAAAATTTTAAATATTCCTCAAAAAGGAGTACTTATTTGTGATATAACAAAAAATTCTCCAGCTGAAAAATCTGGTTTAAAAATAAAAGATGTAATTATCAAAATAAATAAAAAAAATATACCTAATATTACTACTTTTGAACAAATTATTAATAATTTAGAAATAGGAAAAAAAACTCTTTTAACTGTTATTAGAAATAATAAAGAAATAACTAATATAATTATTCCTCAAGAAAAAAAAGATACAAATACAAATATAAATACTCTTTTAGGAATGAAAGTAAAAACAGTTTCTTCAGAAACTAAAAAAAAATATGGATTTTATTCTTCACAAGGCGTAGTAGTTATTGAAGTTACAGGAGGAGCATGGGCAAATAGAGTTGGAATTCAAGAAGGAGATGTAATAATTAAAATAAATAATGTTTCCATACAAAATATAAATGATTATGCAAAAATATTGTCGAAAATAAAAAAAAAGAAAGAAATTACTATGTTTTTAGAAAGAGGATTTTCAACTTTATATTTACAAACAAATATAGATTAATACTAATTTGCATTCAAAATGATAACAAAGGCACAAGGAAGAGGCGACGAAAATGTATTAAAGAATTCTCTCCACCCCCGTCCTAACGGACACCCCCGCCAGCGGTGGACATGAAAAGCCAACACAGTTAGGCGTTTGAATATGATTTGGGATAAAATAAATGTGAAAAATTTAATGATTAATAATTTAGTTATAGAAATAGGAAATATTGGAATAGAAATACAATGTGAAGATAAAGTTTTTTTAAATTTAATTAAAGAAAAATATAAAAATTTTTTATCAAACAAAAAACCAAAATATCTAATTATATTACTTTTGAAAAAAAAAATTGGAAAAAAAATAGATGGAGTAAAAGTATCTTATTTGGAAAATAAAATTATTATTGAGAGATATGGGCTTTATTCAGAGATTGATTTAAAAAAACAAATAATAACTATAACACAAATTAAAATATTTCAAAATTTTGATGCTTTTTTAAGAATATTTTTTTCTTTAATTTTAGTAGAAAAAAATGGATTTTTACTTCATGCTTCAAGCATTATAAAAGATAATAAAGCTTTTGTATTTACTGGAAAATCAGAAGCTGGAAAAAGTACTATTGTTAAATTATCTCCAGAATGTACTCTTTTAAGTGAAGAAGTTTCTTTAATTAAACAAGTCAGAAATCGCTTTTATGTATATGGAACTCCTTTTTTTGGAGAATTAGGTATTTGTGGAATAAATAAAAAAGCAGAACTTTATAAAATTTTTACCCTTCAAAAAGCAAAACAAAATTTTATAAAAAAAATAAAGAATAAAGAATCTATTGAAAAACTTATGTCTAATATTTTGTTTTTTTCTAATAATGCTTTAATAAGTAAAAATTTATTTAATTTATGTTTCAAATTTCTCAAAAAACATTCTTTACAAGAATTACATTTTACTTTAGATAATTCTTTTTGGAAAACAATAAATGCTTAATTATTATATACAAAAAACATCTAATCTTGCTTTTAGACAAATAGAAAAAGAATTTGTTATTTTAGACACAGAACAAAATATACTTCATACTCTTAATGAAATTGGAAGTTTGATTTGGAAAATGGCTAATGGAAAAACTTCTATAAATAAAATTATAGATAAAATTTATCATAAATATAATTCTAACAAAAAAATCATAGAAAAAGATGTTATTAAATTTATAAATGAATTAGTTGAAAAAAAATTATTAATTTTAAAAAAAGAAAAATAAAAAAAAACGCAAATTATTTACATAAAAAGCAAATGAAATAAATAATGTATGTCAAAATATTATTACC
>JBDRGX010000128.1:0-5002 GCA_043817485.1 bacterium | reverse complement strand
ACAATTAAGAGGTAAAAAATATATGAATATCTCAAAAATGACCAAAAAAGAATTAATACAACATGCTAAAAGGCATGGTATAAAAGGTTATAGTAGAAAAACAAAAATCGAATTAATGAAAATGCTTGGTGGCGACCCAAGTGGAATGTGTAGAATTTGTGGAAGAACTCTTTCCAATCCAAAAAGTATGGAAAAAGGAATAGGACCGATCTGCGAAAGAAAACACTCAAGAAAAATAGATGTCTCTCAAACACAAGAACGAGGAAAACAAGAAAAAAACCAATACCCCACACTTGTTGATTATACCAAACAAGCTAAACTCTATATCAGTCGATGGAAAATTGATAAGAAATGTATGTGTGGAAAACCAGTTCAAAATGGTTGGGTTAATCATTACGAACATGAAAGTGGCTGGTATGTTAGGGATTACAAGAAAAAACAATGGCTCTATTTTGAATGCCCAAAATGTGGAAATCAATATTCATTTGCCCATGCTGGTGTTAGAAGACCTTATGGAAATAATTGGAAAAAGTAATCAAAATGGTGATTAGAAAATGAAAAATGATAATATATCAAAAAAACTAAAAAAGTCCATATCTCTTTCTGAAAAAACAATTAAAGAGATAGACTTAGAGAAGATGAATTTTGTTCGAGATATGCTCAACAATCAAATAGAAAAAAATCGTAGTTTAATTTCAGGTTTCTATGATTTATCAAAATTATTTAAATTCAAACAAGATAGTGAAAAATGCAAAATAATCGCAAGAAAAATATCTGATGTTTCGGATTCCATGAAAGTTTTAATGTATAGATTACAATCTAATAAAAATAAAGATTTGTTAAAATAAAAAAGAGGTTAAAAAATGGCAAAAAAACTTAAAATAGAAGTAATTAGAAACAAACTTATTGAACAATATAAACATGATAAAATTAATGCTATAAAATTGAAAGAACGAAAAGATGATCATGGAAAAGAACAATACAATTATTATAAAGGAAAATACCAAGGTATTGGAAGTGCTTTAAAATTATTAGGTATAGAATTAAAAGATATAAATATTTTAATATAAAAAAACTAAATAAAAAAGGGAAAAATTAAAAATGGCAAAAATAACAAATGCCAATAAAAGAAACGAAATACAAGAAATTCATGATGAAATTGAAAAAATTGATGTATTAATTCTCCAAGCAAACAGAAAAATTCTTGGTATGGACAAACATTTCAAACATACACGAGATAAAGAACTTATTGAAAAAATACATAAAAACCTTGAATGGTGCGCCAATAAAACATTACTCCTAATGGGGAGAATCACTGCTTATGAATTAGGAAGTAAACTATATTATGATCGTGAATATCTTAATTTTGTTCAATATAAGAAAAAAAATATTGATTGGAACACTTTCAAATATATACCATTAGATAAAAACAACTGTTCTGGCAAAATGTTTGAAAAGTTTGTGAAAAATAAGAGTCTTGGGGCAAAAGCCCAAATAGGGAAAGTGAGAGGAACAAATAAATATATTACAACTGCGATATTAATTCCAGTTGAACATAAAAAATTAATAAATTATAAATAAAAGGAGTTTGAAAAAATGTTAAAGAAAAACGCAATTTTGGCATTCAACTATTATGGAAATAATATCTATAGTCCCACCGGGAGAAAATCCGAATATAATGAAAAAATGAGAATAGCTTGGGCAAAAGCTATTGATTCTAGATTTTATAAAAAACTCCCCAATGATGCGATTGAAGCCGATAAAATAATAAGAGAAAAATATAAAGATATTTTTAAATAAAAAACAAATAAAAGAGGTAAATAAATGACAAAACCAATAGTAAAAAAATTAAAAACTAAAATTATTATTCATGGAAAAAACAATAATAAAGTAATTATAGAAAACATTAGAAAAGCTGGTCGTATATATGGTGAAAATAGTTATGCAGTAGATATTTATATTAATAAACATAAAATACATACCAGTCAACTAATATTCGCCAAAAACATAGGCGACCTTAGAAAATATTTCAAAAAAGCATATCCAGAAAAATTAATAGATATTTTAGTACACACAACATTATGAAATAAATAAAAAAATAAAAGAGGTTTTAAAAAATGAAAGAAAAAACAAAATACCATGGATTTTCAAAATATTTGATATTTAATGGAAAAAGATATGAATTATTTGATAAATCGTTTGGTCACTCAAACGTGTTTAATAAAAAATCAACTGCTATTGCTTATGCACAATCTTCAAGAAATTGTGGTTTCAAAGCTCGTGTTATTAAAAGAATATGGAAATCAAAAGAAACAGGAATTAAATATCAAAAATATTTAGTATACGAATATTATTTTTTATAAGGAGTGGTTAAAAAATGGTTAAATATATAAAAACAACAGAAGTAGCTAAACTAATTAGAATTGAATTAAAGAAAAAATTCCCTAATACTATTTTTAGTGTTAGATCCGAATCTTATTCCGGAGGGAGCTCAATTGATGTAAAATGGACTGATGGTCCCAGTATTCCAAAAATAAATAAAATAATTAAAAAATTCGAAGGTTCAGGGTTTGATGGTATGACAGATTATAAATACAACAGACCACCTATAAAATATAAGGGTGAAATGGTTAATTGGGGGGTCGATTTCGTATTTGCTAAACGAAATTATACTGAAAAAAATTATATAGCTACTGCAAATGAAATCGGAAGACGATATGGAATTAAGAAAAGATTTAAAAATGTGAACGAAATTATGAGTTATAATAAAATGATTGGTTCATACTGGTTCAATGATGCCGTTTATCAAAGATGGTATAAACGATCATTTAAATAAAAACAAATAAAAAAGAGGTTTTAAAATATGACAACATATAAAATTAAATTTGATCATATAATTGGTGGTAAATATACTTATATAGCAAAATCAAAAATAGAAGCAAGAAAAAAGATGAAAAAACTATTAAAAAATTATCCATATATGATAATGGAATTATATAAATTAGAAAAAATGGGCAATAAAGAAGTATGGATAAGAATTGAACGATGGTCTTATAGTAAAAACTTTAAAACTGGAAGATGGAATTTCCATCTATTATATATTAAATAATAAAAATAAATAAAATAAAAAGAGGTAAATAAATATGATAAAAAGAGGTAAATAAATATGATAAAAGAACATTATTATTGTAATAAATGTAATAGAAAACATTATAAAGGATCAAAAATTTACAATGATCATAAATCTTCAGCAAATACTGGACAAAAACAAATTTTGACCAACAAAATGAGAAAATTGATACAAGAACATAATCAACTTTCAAAAAAAATTAGAGCCTCAAAAGAAGAAGGAGAAAAACGTTCTCAGAAACATAAAGGAGAAGCGACTGGAACACATAGTACTGAAATTTATCTTAGAGATTTATTAGAAGAACAAGGAAGATATATGAGAAGAAAAGGGGAAATTCAAAAAGAGTTAAAAGAATTGGGGTACAAACAAAAAGGACTATAAAGATATTTTTAAATAAAATAAAAACAAATAAAAGAGATAAAAAATGAAAATAGAAAACTATAAAAAATTTTATATAAGTGGTTTAGGTAAAAAAAATTTTTATGTGATTCCAAACAACTGTTTTACTAAACCGGAATTGAAAAAAGAAAAAGAAAAACTACGAAGAATGCATACCCAATGGAATAAAAAAGTGTTTTTTCGAATTAAAAGAATAACAACCGATTGGGGTGAAAATAGATTTCTGTTATATATGTATTCTACAGAACATAATTTCATGCAAGGATTTAGGAATAATAGATATGGAAAAAAGAAAAAAAGAGGTAAATAAATATGACAACATATAGAATTAAATTTGATCATATGCTCGATGGAAAATATATTTTATTTCCACAAAATAAAGAAGAAGGAAAAAGATGGATTGAAAATTATTTATCTAGGTTTCCTTATGTAAAAGCACATTTAGAAATAGCAAAAGAACCATTTGGTTCTGGATGGAAATCACACCGAACATATATGTATAGAAAAAATAAAAAAACAGGAAAAATGCGATTGGTTAGAATATAAATAAAAAAAGAGGTAAATAAAAATGGATATAAAAGGAAAAGAATGGTATTGGTGTAGCCAATGTAATAAGGTTCATAAAAGATACCGAAAATCTGATGGAAAAAAAATAAAAATATTCTTCGATCATGCGCAGTATGCCCAACATAAAACATTACAAGAGGTACAAATGCTTCAATTTAAAAAACGATGGAAAGAATTAGCTAAAGAACAAAAAAGAACTGGAAAACCACTTAATGAACCAAAAAAAGGGAAAAGAAAACAAGGAGGGTAAAAAAATGACAACATCAAAATATATTAAAAAAAGTTTTACGAAACTATCCACAACTTTATCTTTTACTATTAATATTAAAAGAATGTCAAAAATAACCGAAATATCGGGGAAATATTTCCGATATGTTTTTTGGGTATATCTTGGGAACGATATTATTAAAAAAGATGAAGTGTGGGCGCACAATATAGATGAAGTAAAAAAAGTAATAGAAAATAAACTAAAAAGAATATATTATTATAATTAAAATAAAAAAGGAATGTGAACATATAAATATGCAACTATCAAAAAGAATGCAAGAAAGTATTAGAACGAAAATAGATAAAACCATTGAATATACTCTAATAAATGTAAAAAATAGTGATATTGCTTATAAAATAAAAGAGCAATTGAATAGTTTACGTTATCTTTTATTAAAAGAATATTATAATAATAGATCATTAAAAATGAGGTAAAATAAAAAGGAGTGTGATTAAAAAATGAATATTAAAGAAATGAATAAAGTACAAAATGATATCGAAAAAATAATGGATGATGAAAGAGAAAATATACCTATAAATTGGCAAAATGATTTACATAGAACAATTGTAATTATATCAAATATAAAATCAAGACATAGAAAATAAATAAGAAATTTTAGTTATATATTTTTATTATAA
>JBDRGX010000127.1:0-5084 GCA_043817485.1 bacterium | reverse complement strand
ATTATAATACCAAATTACAATCAAAGATATATACCAAATAAATTTAAAAGTCAGAATACAGAATGAAAAAATCTGAATTTTTAATTTTTAATTTATAATTTTTATTATATATTTGTTTTACTTTTAAATACAATTTAATATAACAAAAAAAAGAGGTTTTTTTGAAAAACATTTTAATAATTCCACATACACCTTTATTAAATATAAAAATAAGATCACAAGAAATAGCTAAAATTTTACAAAAAAATTACAATGTTTATTATTTAACATGGTATCCTTATTTATCTTTTACCCCTAAAACTTTATTTAAAAAAATTTTAAATGAAATAAAACATTTTTTTTTATTTAAACCTTTAATTATTTTAAAAGATAATCTTTTTTATGTAAAAATTTAAAGTTTATATATACCACAAAAATTTATGGCAAAATATAATTGTTGGCAAATAACAAAATTTATTAAAAAACATAAAATAGATGTTGTAATAAATGCTAATACTTATTATTATCCTTCGCCAAAATTAAAAAATGTAAAATATATTTATGATTTAGTGGATGAACATACTTCTATTTGTATTTCAAAAACAAAAAATTATATAGAAAATTTTATAAAAAATGAAATTGAAAAATCAAATGAAGTAATTACTATTTCTAATTCATTATCTAAAATAATAAAAGAAAAATATAATAAAGATGCAATACTTATTCCTAATGGAGTTTCATTGTTTCAATTCAGTAACTTCTCAAACACAGAATTAGAAGGAATTAGAGAAAAATATAAATTAAAAGGAAAATTTGTTATTGGTTTTATTGGATATCATGGTTCATGGTCTGGATTGGATTTTTTAATAGAAGTTTTTAATAAATTAGATATACCAAATAAATGATTGTTTATAATAGGAGGTGGATCTGAAATTGAAAAATTCGAAAAATTAGCAAATGAAAATATAATTTTCACTCAAAATATATCTCCAGAAAAAATTCATTTATTTTTTAAAGTAATTGATCTTGGAGTTTTACCATTCATAAAAATACCTTTTACTGATTATGCTTTTCCTTTAAAAGTACTTGAATATGGAGCTTCACAAAAAAAAGTAATCGCAACTCCTTTGCAAGAATTAGTTTATTTGAATTTTCCACATCTTGTTTTAACTGAAAGAAAAATAGAAAATTGGGTAAATGCAATTAAAAAAGAAAAAAATAGTATTTGGAATCAAGAATGGAATGAAATAATAAAAAAATATAATTGGAATGTAATTATTCAAAAACTTCAAAAAATAATAGAAGGATAAAATGCATATTTTAATGGTTTGTAATTCTTATACTACAGATAATATGGGTGGTAGTGAAAGATACATTGAAAATGTATCAAAAGAAATGGTTAAATTGAAACACAAGGTAACAATTTTAACAGGTAGATATGATTCTAAAAAACCACTTTATGAAAGAAATAATGGAATTGAAATAATTAAATACAATGTTTTTAATGCAAATTTTTTAAGTTGTTGGATTTCTATTTTTTTAGGAGTTAAAAAAAAATTACCAACAATTAAAAATATAGATTTGATTGTGTTACATCATCCTCAATCTGCATTAGGAGCAATTATAAGCAATAAAAATATTAAAAAAGTTTATCATTTTTATTCTTGTTGGCATAAAGAATGGATTTCTCTTTTATCTTGTAAAAAATCTAAAATAATAAAATATACTTTTTTTATTTGGTTAAAAATTTTACCACAAATAATGAAGTATTTACAAAAATATTGTCTAAATAAAAGTAATAAAATTATTTGTTTAAGTGAATTTTCTTTCAAAGAACTTACTGAAATATTTCAATGTCCAAAAGAAAAAATTGAAATTATTCCAGGAGGAGTTGATATTGAAAAATTTAAACCACCTATTGATAAAACTATTATAAAACAAAAACTTCAATTACCAAAAAATAAAAAAATTTTGCTTACAGTAAGAAGATTAGTTCCTCGTATGGGCATAGAAAATTTAATAAAAGCAATGTCATTAATAACTAAAGAATGTCCCAATACTTTTTTAGTAATTGTTGGAAAAGGAAATTCATTATCATATTATCAAAAAATAGTTGAAAATTTAAAATTAACTAATCAAATAAAATTTACTGGATTTATAAAAGATGAATATCTTCATTTATATTATCAAATAGCAGATTTATTTATTATTCCTACGCAAGAATTAGAGGGATTTGGATTAGTTATTTTAGAAGCTTTATCTTGTGGAGTTCCAGTAATAGGGACTAATATTGGAGCTATTCCAGAAATATTAAAAAAAATTGATGAAAAATTAATTGTAAAAAATAGTTTATCTGAAACAATCATAAATTTTTTAAAACAAGAAAAAAAAATGTCCTTTGATTTAAGAAATTTTGTTGTAAATAATTATTCTTGGACACAAATTGCAAAAAAAATTGAAAAAGAATATTTGGTATTAAAATGAAAAAAATTTTATTTTTCATTAGTCATCCTACAATGGGTGGTTCTCAACAATATATTTTAGATTTAGTAACTCATCTTAATTTTAATAAATATATTCCATTGATTATTTCTTGTTTTGATGGAGAATTTATTAGATTATTAGAAGAAAATAAAATTAAAACTTTTATTTTGCCAATGAAAAAAGAATATGTAAATATAAAAAAAAATGTAAAATTTTTCAATCCAATTTCTGTTATTTTATTTTTTATAAATATTTGTAAAGTAATGTTAAATATTTATAACTTAATTAAAAAAGAAAAAATCGATTTAATTTATAATAACAATCTTCGATGCCAAATTTTAAGTTTAATACCATCTAAATTAACAAAAATTCCAAGTTTATGGCATATCCATGGTTTTAGAGAAAAAATATTTTTACATTTATTTTTATCCTTTTTTGTTAATAAAATTATTGTATTAAGTGAAGATGTTAAAAAAAGATTAGGTAAATTTTTATTAAATAAATCAAAATTAGTAGTAATTTATAATGGTGTTAATTTTCAAAAAATAAAAAAAATAGAAGAACAAGAAAAAATAAATATTCGTAAAGAAATTGAAATAGAAAAAAATGATTTTGTAATCGCAATGATAGGACAATTAGTCCCAATAAAAGGATATGAATATTTTATTAAATCTGCTTTTCATATATTAAAAGAAATTCCAAATACAAAATTTCTTATTGTAGGAGATGAACCCTATTATTCAAAAGGTTATAAATTAAGTCTTCAAGAACTAATTGAAAAATTAAATCTTAAAAAAAATGTTATTTTCATTGAATACCAAAAAGATCTTTTTAAAATAATTTCTATTCTTGATATTTTTACTTTAACTAGCATTCATGAACATTTTGGAAGAGTTATTATTGAAGCAATGGCTTGTAAAATTCCAGTTATAGCTTTTAATACTGGAGGAGTTTCAGAAATTATTATAGATAATAAAACTGGTTTTTTGATTGAACCAAATAATTATAAAAAATTAGCAAAAAAAATAATTGAATTATTGAAAAATAATGAAATGAAAAATAATTTTGGAAATGCTGGATTTAAAAGAGTAAATGAATTATTTAATTTGAATGAAACAATAAAAAAAGTAGAAGAACTATTTGAAAATTTAGGAGTAAAATAATGAGTAATTATTTAACATGGATAGAAATAAATAAAAATGCTTTTAAAGACAATGTTAGCCAATTTAAAAACCTTTTAGGAAAAAATATTAAACTACTATCTGTAATAAAAAGTAATGCTTATGGACATGGGCTTTTACCAATTTCAAAAATAATTAAAGAAACTAATATAGATTTTTTGGGAGTAATTTCTATTGAAGAAGCAATTTTTTTGAAAAAGCAAAAAATTAAAAAACCAATTCTTATTATGGGATATGTTCCTTTTAATTATTTAGAAGAAATAGTAAAAAATAATTTTAGAATAACAGTGTATAATCAAGAAACTATTGAAAAATTATCTTATTTTTCTGAAAAACTTTCAAAAAAATCTTATCTTCATTTAAAATTAGAAACTGGTACTTATAGACAAGGTATTTTAAAAAAGAATTTACCATCTATTCTTAATTTTATTAAAAAAAATCCTTTACTTCAATTAGAAGGAATTTCTACTCATTTTGCTAATATTGAAGATACTACTAATCATATTTATGCAAAATTTCAACTCAATAATTTTTTAAAAATGTCAAATGAAATAGAAATTTTTGGATTAAATCCTATTTATAAACATACTACTTGTTCTGCTGCAACTATTCTTTTTCCAGAAACATATTTTAATTTAGTAAGAATAGGTATTAGTTTATATGGACTTTGGCCATCAAAAGAAATATATATTTCCTATATAGACAAAAATCCAAAAAATCATTTAGAATTAAAACCAATTTTAACATGGAAAACAAAAATTGCTCAAATAAAAGAAGTCCCTAAAAATTCTTTTATTGGATATGGTTGTACTTATAAAACTACTTCAAAAATAAAAATAGCTATTTTACCAATTGGTTATTATGATGGTTATCCCAGAAATCTTTCTAATATTGGATATGTTTTAGTTAAAGGAAAAAGATGCCCTATTCGTGGAAGAATTTGTATGAATATAATGATAATTGATATAACTAATGTAAAAAATGTAAAAATTGAAGATGAAGTAGTTTTAATAGGTAATCAAAAAGAAGAAAAAATAACTGCTGAACAATTAGCTTCATTATCTGGAACAATTAGTTATGAAATCATTTCAAGAATTCCAGAACATATTCCCCGAATAATTAATTAAAAGTGTACTTGTAGGTACATATTAAATAAAAAAGTGTTCTTTTAGGTACATATTAAACTCTTTTGAAAAATATCTATTCTTTAATAGACGGCTTTTAAACATATTTTTATTATTGGCATGAATTTTGCTTATTATTAAAAGTAGATGAGCAAAAAAGAAAAAAGGAGGTAAGCAATTTATAATCATTAATTAAAATTAAATTCAGAGATACATCCTCATCTAATCTCTGAAAAAAGACATTTTATGTCAAAGACATTTCATGTCAAAGGAGAATTACAATGAGCAAAATATTTAAAACAATGTTTGTGATGGT
>JBDRGX010000126.1:0-2593 GCA_043817485.1 bacterium | reverse complement strand
AAAAAGGGGGGAGAAGCAAATAAAATCTTAATAATTGCTAATAATAAGCATTTTAATGCGTATTGTCAAAATACTTTTGACAATACGCCATTATTTGTAGGGGCAATTCATGAATTGCCCGTTATCATACACACATGGAGGTTTTTTTGTTATTAACTTTAAATATTGGTAATACTAACACTTCTTTAGGATTTTTTGAAAAAGATAAATTAATAAAAACTATTTCTTTTGCTACTCAAAAAGAAATAATAAAAAAAGAAATTGAAAAAATTAAATTACCTGTTAAAGCAATTATTTTTTGTTCTGTTGTTTTAGAAATTATACCATTATTTGAAAATATTTTAAAAAAACATTTTCATATTAACCCAATACAAGTTTTATCTTCAAAAATTACTTATTTACCTATTTTTTATGAAAACCTAAATAAATTAGGTGTTGATAGAATAGTTAATTGTGTTGCTGGAATACATCAATATGGGAAACCTTTAATTATTATTGATGCTGGAACAGCAATTACTTTTGATGTAATAAATAAAAAAGGGGAATTTATTGGTGGTGTTATTTCTGCTGGTATGGAAATTTGGAATAAGGGCTTAAATCAAAAAACTTCTCAACTTCCTTATGTTGAAATAATAAAAATAAATAATATTATTGGACAAAATACTATTCATTGTATTCAATCTGGAATTACTTTTGGGTATATAGGAATGATAAAAGAAATTATTAAGCAAATTAAAAAAGAATTAAATTATGCCCCAAAAATTATTACTACTGGTGGTAATAGTAATTTTATAAAAGAACAAATAAAATCAATTAAATTATATGATTCTTTTTTAACTTTAAAAGGATTAAAAAAATTATATGATACGGGATATAAATAATTAGGAAATTAAATGAAACAAATAACTATTGGTATTGTAGGAGCAAAATTTGCAGCTGATTTTCATTTTAATTCATATTTAAAAGTACCTGGTTGCAATATAAAAGTTAAAGGAATTACTTCTAAATCTCGTGAATCTCGAGAAATATTTGCTCATAAATATAATTTAAAATGTTATGAAAATTTAGAAGAAATGTTAAATGATAAAGAAATAGATGTTATTGACATTTGTGTAGATAATTACTTACATAAAGATTTTATTATTCAATCTGCAGAAGCAGGAAAAAATGTAATTTGCGAAAAACCACTTACTGGATATTTTGGAGAACATTGGACTGGAAAAACACCTATTGGAGAATATGTTCCTCGAGAAATTATGTTAAAACATGCAATGAAAAATGTGACAGAAATTTCAGAATCAATTAAAAAAAATAAAATAAAATTTATGTATGCTGAAAATTGGGTTTATGCACCAGCCATACAAAAAATAAATACTTTAATACAAGCAAGTATAGATTCAGTTAATAACCAAATTTTAAGAATGTATGGAGAAGAATCTCATAGTGGTTCTCATTCTGAATATTATGGAGATTGGACAAAATCTGGTGGTGGAGCACTTATAGGAAAAGGATGTCATCCATTAGGTGGAATTTTATATTTAAAATACCAAGAAGGAATCAAAAAAACTGGAAAACCATATAGACCAGTTAAAGTAAGTGCAAGTATTGAAAAATTATATAAAACATTACCTTCTAATTATTTTGGAAAAATTAGAAAAGAATATAAAGATATTGAAGATTATTGTTTAATGAAAATAAAATTTGACGATGGTTCAATTGCAGTAATAGAAGCATCAGAAAATGTTGTAGGAGGAGTTCAAAATAGATTAGAAGTTTATACTGCTTATGGCTTATTACAATGTAATTTTTCTCATAATAATAGTTTGAAAGCATATGCAGATTTTCCCGAAGTATGGCAAAATGCTTATATTACAGAAAAAATAGGCACTAAATCTGGATGGAATTTTCCAAGTCCAGATGAAAATTGGTTTAATGGATATATTCAACAATTTACTGATTTTACTCAATGTTTGATGTATAATAAAGAGCCACAATCTGGGCTTTTATTGGCTCAAGATACAATTGCAATCATATACACTGGTTATCTTTCTGCTTCTCAATCAGGAGTAGAATTACTAATTTTATAACTTGCAAAAACTTAATAAAAAAAATATGAAAAAAATAATTATTATTGCTATTTGTTTTATTATAATTTCAATTAGTATTTCTATTTATAAAATATCTAATTTTTCTATAAACCAAAATTTAAAAACAATTTATGCTGAAAAAATTAAAAATGATTCATTCCAAAATAAATGGTTATTTTTTTCTCTTCCTTTATTAACTCAAAAATATATTATGATATTATTAACAATACCTCTTGCTATGCTTATGATTACAATATTTCGCATTATTATTGGAATTAATACTTTTGGAAATTTTACTCCAATTTTGATATCTTTTGTATTTCAAGAAATGAATTTTGTTTGGACAATTAGTTTTTTCTTTTTTATTATTCTTATGATTTATTTTTTAAAAAATTTTTTAAGTAAAATAAATTTACTTTTTGTTTCTCGTTTATCTATTATTATTACTTTTATTATTATATTTGTGACTATTTTAATTTCTACTGGTTATTATGTAAAATTAGAAA
>JBDRGX010000125.1:0-14223 GCA_043817485.1 bacterium | reverse complement strand
AATAACGATAAAATTGAAACATTTAAAGAAAAAGATAAAGAAAAAATTAGTTTAGTTAATGAAAATCTTGCAAATGATTCACTTAGAATGCTTTCTTTTGGTTTTCGTTATTTAGATAAAATTCCTCATAACTATAAATTTGAAGATATTGAAAAAGATTTAATTTTTGTAGGAATGTTAGGAATGATAGATCCCCCTAGAAAAGAAGTAAAAAATGCTCTTGCTTTGTGTAAAAGTGCTGGAATTAAAAGTGTTATGATTACTGGTGATCATAAAAATACAGCTATTGCTATAGCAAAAGAACTTAATATGATAGGAAAAGATTATATTGCTATTACTGGAACAGAACTTGATGAAATATCAGATGAAGAACTTGCTTGTAAAATAGATAAAATAGAAATTTTTACAAGAGTTTCAGCAGAACATAAACTTAGAATTATTAAAGCATGGAAAAAAAGAAATGCTATAATTGCAATGACTGGTGATGGTGTCAATGATGCACCAGCTTTAAAAGAAGCAGACATAGGTATTGCTATGGGAATAACTGGAACAGATGTAACAAAAGAAGCAGCAGATATAGTTATTACAGATGATAATTTTGCATCAATTGTTTCAGCAGTTGAAGAAGGAAGAAATATATATGAAAATATTAAAAAATTTATTTTTTACTTACTTTCTTGTAATATAGGAGAACTTTTTTTATTGTTTTTCTCTTCTATTTTAGGTTGGCCAATTCCACTTTTACCAATTCAAATACTTTGGATAAATCTTATAACAGATGGATTGCCAGCACTTGCACTTGGAGTAGAAAAAGCAGAACCTGGGTTAATGTTTAAGTCAGCAGAACAATTTAAAAAAAAATTTATTAATAAAAAAATTATTATTAAAATATCTATTTTAGGGTTAATGATGTCAATATCTGCTTTATTGATATTTGGATATATTTTATTTATTGAAAAAGGAACTTTAATTAAAGCAAGAACAATGGTTTTTATGGTTCTTTCAGGATCACAATTATTTCATGCATTTAATTGTAGAAGCAATACCTTATCAATATTTAAACTTGGATTTTTAACAAATAAAAATTTAGTATATGCAGTTTTAGGTTCTGCTTTACTTCAAATAGGAATTGTTTGTTTTGGATTTACTAAATCCATTTTTAAAGTAGAATCACTTAATTTTATTGATTGGATATTTGTTATTATATTATCAAGTATTTCTTTATGGATTGTTGAATTAAGCAAAATGATAAAAAACAAAAAAACTTCTTTTTAAAATTTAGTAAAATGTCTATTATAATATCATTATGAACGAAATAAAACAATTTGTATTATTTTGTCTATAGATTTGCAATAACAAATGATAAAAAGGAATAATATGAAGTCATTTCGAAAAATTAAAGCTATTGATTTAATAGATTCTATATCTAATAAGTGTATTGAAGCAAATATTTCAATCAGAAAAGATGTAGTTTTATCTTTAAAAAAATCTTATAAAAAAGAAAAAAATATAAAAGCAAAAGAAGTTTTAGAAATGATTTTAGAAAATATTTCTTTAGCCAAAAAAGAAAAAATGCCAGTATGTCAAGATACTGGAATGATGACAGTATTTGTTGAAATAGGTGAAAATGTGTATATAAAAGGAAATATTTCTCAAGCAATAAATCAAGGAGTAAAAAAGGGCTATATAAAAGGATATTTAAGAAAATCTGTTGTAAATGATCCTTTAATTAGAATTAATACTGGCGATAATACTCCTGCAGTTATTCATATTGAGCAAGTGTTGGGTGATAAAATTAAAATTACTCTTTTACCAAAAGGATTTGGAGCAGAAAATATGAGTAAAATTGCTTTATTAAATCCTTCACAAGAAACACAAGGAATAAAGGATTTTGTAATTCAAACAGTTAAAGATGCTGGAGCTTCTCCTTGTCCACCCATTATATTAGGAATTGGCATTGGTGGGACTATGGAATATGCAGCTTTTTTATCTAAAAAAGCT
This sequence comes from bacterium, assembly GCA_043817485.1. Classification (GTDB taxonomy): domain Bacteria; phylum JBDRGX01; class JBDRGX01; order JBDRGX01; family JBDRGX01; genus JBDRGX01. The sequence continues at coordinate 12,222 of JBDRGX010000125.1, read as the reverse complement.
TTACTTCGCCCTTTAAATTCTTCTAATCCTTTAAAGCATATAAAAAAATTAGAAGAAGAACTTTATAATGAAATTAATGAACTCAATATAGGTCCTCAGGGAATAGGTGGAGATACAACTTGTTTAGGAGTTAATATAGAAGTTTTTCCTACTCATATTGCTGGCTTACCAGTAGCAGTAAATTTTTCTTGTTATGCTTTAAGACAAGAAGAAATAATATTTTAATTTTTCACAATTTTTAAAAAAATCTTGACATATTTTTATTGAATTGTAATATTTATCACAAATTTTTAAAAAAGGAATAAATAAATGTTAGAAGAGAAAAAAATTTCTGAAATAGTTATTCCAAGAATTTTACAATATTTAAGAATTGTTCAACAAATTGAACAAGAAAAAATAAATATTTCATCTGAAGAACTTGCTGAAATAACAAATATTAATGCTTTTCAAATTAGAAAAGATTTAGCTAATTTTGGGAAATTTGGACAACCAGGAAAAGGATACAATGTATTAAATTTAAAAAAATACTTGTTAGATATTATTAATGCAAAAAAAATGTGTAATCTTGCTATTGTAGGTGTAGGTAATTTAGGATCTGCTCTTTTAAATTATAAAGGATTTGAACAAGAAGGTTTGAAATTCGTAGCTGCATTTGATCAAGATAAAAATAAAATTGGAAAATTATGTGGAAATATTATAGTAGAAGATATAAGTAATATTAAAGAAAGTGTTAAAAAAAATAATATTCATATTGGAATTATCGCTGTTTCATATGATAATGCTCAAATGATTGCAGATAAATTAATTGAATCTGGTGTTTTTAGTATTTTAAATTTTGCACCTGTAGTTTTAAATGTTCCTAAAGAAATTACATTACGAAATGTAGATTTAACAATTGAAATTAAAGCACTTCGTTATTTTTCAGTAGTAAAATAAATTTTTTTTATTTTAACCAGTGATAAATATCACAGTGATATTTATCACAAAAAAAAGAAAAGAGTAAAAAGCATGGAAAAACAACAACCAGCAATAATACCAGTAGTAAATGTAGATTGTCGTACTGGTGCTATTGTTGCAGAAACACTTACAAGAACTGTAGGCATACAAAAAGCAATGATGATTGATGCTAAAATAATTATTTTAGGAATTTTAGCTGGTGCTTACATTGGTTTCGGAGGTTGCATTTCGACTTTAGGTGGTCATGATGTTGCAAAATATTTAGGATTAGGTTTAGCAAGATTTATAACTGGTGCTTTATTCTCTGTAGGACTTATGCTTGTAGTAATTTGCGGTGCAGAACTTTTTACTGGCAATACCTTAATGTTAATGAGTGTAGCAGATAAAAAATTAAGATTTGAAAAAATGCTTTATAAATGGATGATTGTTTATATAGCTAATTTTATTGGTGCTATGCTTTTAGCTGCTCTTTATTATAAAACAAATCTTTGGAAAATGGGAGATATGGCAGTAGGTCTTAGTGCAGTTAAAATAGCTAATACAAAGGTTGGATTAACTTTTACAGAATGTTTAACTCGTGGTATTTTATGTAATTGGCTTGTGTGTTTAGCTATATGGATGGCTCTTGCTTCAAGACAAGTTATAGGAAAAATATTTGCTATATTTTTTCCCATAATGACATTTGCAGCATTAGGTTTTGAGCACTCTATTGCTAATATGTATTTTATTCCATTAGGAATTTTCTTAAAAGGTTCTGCTTTAGTAACTGATGGTTTAGATTTAGTAAAATTAACATGGAAAGGGTTTTTTGTAAATAACTTAATTCCAGTAACAATTGGAAATATTATTGGTGGAGCAATTTTTGTAGGATTATTTTATTGGACCACTTATGTAAAAGACACAGAAAAAAAGGAAAACAAAACATTCCCAAAATAAATTTAAGGTGAAAGGTGAAAGGTGTTTATGAAATACTATACTATAGAAAAACAAAAAATAAAAAATTTGTTTGAATCTCTAAAAAACAAGTACAGAATAGCAGGTCCAACAAGAAAAGAAAATCAATATGTAATAAATTTTCTTGATTCGCCTGAAGAACTTATTCTTCTTCACAAACCTCCAATTCTTTCTTTGAAAAAATATTATCTTCCACAAGAAGAAACTTTATTTTCTTTTAAAATTGAAAATATAAAAGCAGAAACATCGAATATAGATCAAACTCCTTTAATTATTTTCGGTGCTCATACATGTGATATTGCAGGAATATTATGTCTTGATAATGCATGTGGAGTAAATCCTATTGATAAAACTTTTTTTAAAAGAAAAAAAAATATTATAATAATAGGCATTGAATGTCTTGAACCATGTGATGAACATGCAACCTGCATTACTATGGGAACCAATAATCCAAAGGGTGGATATGACCTTATGCTTACTGATATTGGGGAAGAATATGCTATTCAGATTAATTCGCCTGAAGGCGAAAATCTTGTTAACAATTATAAATTTGTTTTTAAAGATATTTCAGACATTGAATATAAATTAAGTAAAAATAGACAGGAAAAAGATGAAAAATGGAAAAAAAATCTTATCCCAAATCATGATGAAATAGGAAAAATATTAAGTAAAACAAAAAAAAATACATTATGGGATGAAATCGGAAAAAAATGTGTATCCTGTGGTAATTGTACAAATGTATGTCCAACTTGTTATTGTTTTGATGTAAAAGATGACATTGAATTAAATTTAAAAGAAGGAAAAAGATACAGAACATGGGATTCATGTCAATTGAAAAATTTTGCTGAAGTTGCTGGTGGTGAAAATTTCAGAGAAGAAAGAAAAAGTCGACAACAACATAGATTTTTCAGAAAATTTTTATATTGTGTTGAAAAATATAATAGAAATTTTTGTGTAGGTTGTGGACGTTGTACAAGAGCTTGTATGGCAAAAATTAATTTATATGAAACTATTAACTCTTTAGCAAAGGAAAATATATGAATAATATAATAACAGAAAAATACAAAAATATGGAATCTCTTTATATTCCAAAAATAGGAATCATTACTGATATAAAACAAATGACTGCTATGGAAAAATGGTTTAAAATTGAATTAGAAGAGAACAAAAACCTTGAACATTCCCCTGGACAATTTGCTGAAATATCCATATTTGGAGTTGGAGAAGCTCCTATCTCTATTTCTTCCTCTCCTACTCAAAAGGGATTTTTTGAGATTTGTGTAAGAAAAGCAGGTAATTTTACATCAGTTTTACATACCTTAAAAGAAGGAGATAAAATAGGAATAAGAGGTCCATTTGGACATGGATTTCCTGTTGATGAATTAAAGGGAAAAGATTTATTATTTATAGCTGGAGGACTTGGAATAGCACCGTTAAGGTCATTAATTAATTTTGTGTTAGATAAAAGAAAAGATTTTGGTAAAGTTGTTATACTCCTTGGTTGTAAAGAACCAAAACAGCTTTTATATACTGATGAAATAGAAAAATGGGAAAAACTCACAGATATTCATTTTCAATGCACAGTTGATAAAACTGCTCCTGATTGGAAAGGAAATATAGGATTAATTACAGAACTAATTCCCAAAGTTGATATAGATATAAAACAAACTTATTGTATAATATGTGGTCCACCTATTATGTATAAATTTGTAATTATTAAGCTTATGGAAAAAAAAATTCCAGACAATCAAATTTTTCTTTCTCTTGAAAGACATATGAAATGTGGACTTGGAAAATGTGGACATTGTCAAATAAATAATTATTACTGTTGTCAAGATGGACCGGTATTTTCTTACGATAAAATTAAAGAAATAGAAGGAGCAATATGATTGAAATAAAAAAAAAAGTTAGAGTTGCATTTTTTGATTTTTCAGATTGTGAAGGTTGTCAACTTCAATTAACTTATTTAAACACTGCTCTTCTTGATATTCTTGAACATATTGACATAGTAAATTTTAGAGAAGTTATGCATGAAAGGTCAGAAAATTATGATGTTGCAATAATAGAAGGAGCCATAATAAGACTACATGATGAAGAAAGAATAAAAGATATAAGAAATAAAGCAAAAATACTTGTAGCTTATGGTGCATGTGCTTGTACAGGTGGAATTAATGGAATAATTAAAAAACATAATATAGAAAATGCATTAGAAATTGTTTATCCAGGAAGAAAAGATAAAATAGAAACAGGCTCTATTAAACCAGTAGACCAAGTTGTTAAAGTAGATGCATATGTACATGGATGTCCTACAAATAACAATGAATTTGCATTAGTATTAAAAGGACTTTTAACAGGCGTACCATATAAAATTCCAACTCATGCTGTTTGTGTTGAATGCAAATTAAAAGAAAATGTATGTTTATTTGAAAAAGGTCAAGTTTGTATGGGTCCTGTAACTAGAGCCGGATGTGATGCATGGTGTCCGTCTAATGGAAATACATGCTATAATTGCAGAGGACTACTTGAAGATTATAATAAACAAGGACAAATAGATATACTTAAAAAATATGGTTTCACATTAGAAATGCTTAAAGATAAATTCAATATTTATGAAGGAGTTAAAATGTGGATGGAGGAAAAGAATGAGTCAGGAACTTAAAAAAGATTTAAATATAAATGTAGAATATCTTACAAGAGTTGAAGGACATGGAAACATTAAAATTAATATAAAAAACGGCAAACTTGAAGAATGTCATCTAAATGTAATAGAAGCTCCGAGATTTTTTGAAGTGATGGTAAAAGGCAGGTCAATGTTTGAAGTACAACATATTACATCGAGAATATGTGGTATTTGCTCTACAGGACATAGTCTTGCATCCATAAAAGCAACAGAAGATGCCATAGGATTTAGTCCTACTGAACAAACTAAAAAATTAAGAAAGGTTGCATTGCATCTTGAAACATTAGACAGCCATTTACTTCATGTACTTTTTCTTGTTGCACCTGATTGTCTTGGAGTAGAAAGTGTATTTCCGCTTATTAAAACTCATCCTGATATTGTAATCCTTGCTTTGAAAATGAAAAAAATATGTAGTGATTTATGTGATTTATTATTAGGCAGACATACACATCCTATTACTTTATGTGTTAGAGGTTTTACAAAAATACCAACCAAAAAAGAACTTGAAAAAATGAAAAAATTGCTTCTAAATCTTGAAAAAGATTTAGATACTGTTATTGGAATTGTTAAAACTTTAAAACTTCCATCTTTTGAAAGAAAAACAGAATATATTGCATTAACACATTCTGATGAATATGCTTTTCTTGATGGAAATATTGCTTCATCTGAAGAAGGAGTAATCCATCCAAAAGATTATCTTAATTTTGTTCATGAATTTTATGTAGAACATTCCACTTCAAAACATTCAAAAAATAAAAAAAATTCATATATGGTAGGATCTTTAGCAAGGTTTAATATTAATCATAAAAAACTTTCAAAAAAAGAACTTGATTTAGCTGATTCTTTAGGATTACAATCTCCATGTTATAATCCATTTATGAATACTATTGCTCAAGTTGTAGAAACTGCTTATTGCTTAAGAGACACACTTTCCATAATAGAAGATTTTCTTATAAATGGAATAAATGCAAATGAAGCAGTATCAAGTTGGCCAACAATAGAAGAACAAAAAACATTTAAAATAAAACCTGGAAAAGGTGTTGGTGCAGTAGAAGTACCAAGGGGTATTTTATTCCACGATTATACAATAGACACCAAAGGACTTATAGAAAAAGCAAATTGTGTAATTCCAACAAACCAAAATTTAGCAAATATCGATATGGATTTGAAAAAAATGATTCCAGAAATTTTAAATAAGTCAAAAGAAGAAATAACAATTCAAGCAGAAATGCTTATTAGAGCTTATGATCCGTGTATTTCTTGCTCATGTCATTATCTTAATGTTGAATTTGTTTAATAAATGAAAAAAGGCATATCTGTTATTGGAGTAGGAAATATTTTTAGAAAAGATGATGCTATTGGAATACATGTAGTAGAATATCTTGAAAAAAAAAATACATTTGCTAATGTAAGATTTATATGTAAAAATATATCAGGACTTGATGTTATCAAATATTTTGATTATGAATTTATTATAATTATAGATGCTGTTAAAATGAATAAAAAACCAGGAACTATTAAGGTATTTAATCCCAAAAATGTAAATTTTATAAATGCTGATTCTGGAGTTACAACACACGGATTGGCTCTTCATGAAACGTTAAAAATTGCTTTTGAAATAAATCATGAGTATAATATTATGGTTGTTGGGATTGAACCGTCTAATACAGAATTTGGTTTGAATTTAACAAACTTAATAAAACAAAAAATTCCTAATATGGTAAAAAAAGTAGAATTACTTATTTCTAATTTTCAAAAAAAATAAATAAAAATATATGAATCAAAATATAATTGATGAATTAAAAATAAATGAGTTATTAAAAAAAACTGAAAATCCTTCAAAAGAAATTATAAATGATATTTTAAATAAAGCAAAAGACAAAAAAGGATTAAATCTTAAAGATGTTGGATATCTGGTAAATTTAAAAATACCGGAATTAGAACAAGCACTTTTTGAAGTAGCAGCAAAAATAAAAAATGAAATTTATGGTGAAAGATTAGTGCTTTTTGCTCCGCTTTATGTTTCTGATTTTTGTGTAAATGATTGTGAATATTGTAATTTCCACATAAGTAATATGGAATTGAAAAGAAAAAAAATCACCATTGAGCAAGTAAAAAAACAAGTGGAAATACTTATAAATATGGGGCATAAAAGAGTACTTCTTGAATTTGGAGAAGATCCAAAAGTAAATGATATTGATTATGTTGTTCAAGTTATTGATACAATATACTCAGTAAAAACAAAAAAAGGAAATATAAGAAGGATAAATGTAAATATCGCCGCTACTACAGTAGATAATTACAAAAAATTGAAAAAGACAAATATAGGAACTTATCAATTATTTCAAGAAACTTATCATCGCCAAACATACGAAAAACTACATAAAGGACCAAAATCTGATTATAATAGGCAAATTACAGCTCATAATAGAGCTTTAGAAGCAGGACTTGATGACAGAGGGTTAGGAGTTTTATTTGGACTTTATGACTGGAGATTTGAAATACTTGGACTTGTTTCACATGCTCAATATATGGACAAAATCAGTGAAATAGGACCTCATACTATATCTGTTCCTAGATTTTGTTCTGCTCCATCAGTTAAATATAAACCTAAATATCTTGTTTCGGATCAAGATTTTTTAAAACTTATTGCTATTTTAAGATTAGCCATACCTTATACTGGACTTATTATAAGTACAAGAGAAACTCCTAACATAAGAAAAATAGCTTTTAAAATAGGTATTTCTCAAACATCAGCAGGTTCAGTAACAGTTACAGATGGTTATGGAAAAAAAGATGATAGAGTTCAATTTGTTATTAATGATAAAAGAAAAGTAGAAGAAATTATTTTTGATGTATTGAACGACAAACTTCTTCCAAGCTTTTGTACTGCATGTTATCGCACAGGTAGAATAGGTAAGGATTTTATGAAACTTTCCAAATCTGGTGAAATTCATAAATTTTGCAGACCTAATGGACTTTTAACTTTTGCTGAATATCTTGAAAATTTTGCATCTCCAAAATTGTACCAAAAGGGTTATGAAATTATAAATTATTATCTTGAAAAAATAGATAATCCTATTATAGCAAATAAAACAAAAAAATACTTAAAAAAAATTAAAAAAGGAAGCATAGATATATTCATTAAAGATATATCTATCTAAAAAAACATGTGCTATTCAATCCCAGGAAAAATAAAAGAAGTAAATGGCAAATTTGTTATTGTTGATTACTTTGGAGAATTAAGAAAAGCCAGAAATGAATTTTTTGAAGTAAATTCTGGTGAATATGTTTATGCTCAAGGAGGTTTTGTTATAAGCAAAGTGCCTGAAAAAAAGGCATTGGAATTACTTAAAACATGGAAAGAAATTTTTTTGAAGTTAAAAGAAACTGATTTAAGGCTTGCACAAGAACCAAAAACATTGTATCAAATTGCAAATTCAGTAAGACAACAGCATTCAGGAAATTCATGTTGTGTTCACGGTATAATAGAATTTTCTAATTATTGTAAAAATGATTGTTTATATTGTGGAATAAGAAAAAGTAATAAAAATATAAAAAGATATAGAATGACAGTGGATGAAATTATTTTTGCTGCAAATTACGCTGTTAATGCATTAGGATTTAAAGCTCTTGTATTACAATCAGGAGAAGATGATTGGTATACAGATGAAATACTTGTTAATATAATAAAAAAAATAAGAGTAAAAAGCAATACGCTTCTTGTTGTAAGCATAGGAGAAAGAGACATATCTACATATGAAAAAATATATAATGAAGGTGCAAGAGGTGTGCTTATGCGTTTTGAAACAAGCAAAAAAAAATTATATGAAAAATTAAAACCTGGTTTTAAATTAGAAAATAGAATAAACATTATAAAAAAATTAAATAAAATGGGATTTCTTGTACTTACTGGTTTTTTATTTGGGTTACCTGATCAGACAGAAGATAATATAATAAATGATATACATCTTACTGCAGAACTTCAAACAGAAATGTTTTCTTTTGGTCCATTTATTCCGCATAAAGATACTCCACTTGCTATTGAAAAAACTCCAAGTATAGAACAGTGCTTAAATACAATTGCAAGAACAAGAATATTATATCCAGAAAGTAAAATAGTAGTAACCACTGCTATGGAAACTATAGACAAAAATAATGGGGCAAAAAATGGATTAATGGCAGGAGCAAATTCTCTTATGATAAACGTAACTCCCAAAAAATACAAGGAACTCTATGAAATTTATCCAGAACGAGTATGTGCAAATGAAAATGTAAAAACAAGAATTAAATATGTTCTTGATTTATTATATTCAATTGGTAGAGCACCAACTGATTTAGGAATTAATTAAACTTCTGTAAAATAGAATTTGTGTAATTTTTTTAAAAAAGTAATTGTCCTATCCCTTGTTTTCATAAAAGTGAGAATTCAAAATAAAAAATTAGTTAATATTCTGAAAACAAATACTTTTAACTTAAAAGGCTAAATTTAATATAGAGGGAGAATAGTTTGCATGAATTTTCAATAGTTAAAAGCTTAATAAATATACTAAATAAAAAATGTAAAAAAGAAAAAATATCTGAAATAAAAAAAATAAATTTAAAAATAGGAATTTTAAAAACAATTATGCCTGAATCTTTAAATTTTGCGTTTGAAATTTTATCAAAAAAAACTAAGTATGAAAATACAAAATTAATAATAAAAATTATTCCTGTTAAAATGAAATGCAATGAATGTAAAAATAATATAACTTTTAATAATACTTTTAACATACACTTTTTGTGTAAAAAATGCGGAAGTACAAATTTGAATTTATTATGTGGAAATGAACTTCTTATAGATAGTGTAGAATACAATTAAATTGCAGACTATATGGTCTGCATAATATTAAAAAGGAATTAATATGATACAAATGGAAAAAATTATTTTATCAAAAAATATATTAGAAGTAAATGAAAAAGATGCTAAAAAAAATAGAAAATTGTTCAAAGATAAAAATATTTTTGTTATAAATATAATGGGATCACCTGGTTGTGGAAAAACAACTATTCTTGAATCTCTTATAAAATTGATGAAAAAAACTTTCAAAATAGCAGTAATAGAAGGCGATCTTTCCACTGATAAAGATGCTTGTAGAATCAAAAAAATTGGAATTCCTGTTGTGCAGATAAATACTGACAATATTGGAAATGCTTGTCATCTTAATTCCAGAATGATTTCATTAGCTTTTAAATCATTAAAACAAAGCAATATAGATATATTGTTTATTGAAAATATAGGAAATCTTGTCTGTCCAGCTGAATTTGATTTAGGGGAAAATTTAAGAATTTCCATAACTTCTATTTCTGAAGGTGATGATAAAGTTAGTAAATATCCACCCATATTTTATAATAGTGATATGGTTTTAATAACCAAAACAGATTTACTTCCATATTTTAAATATAATATTAAGCAAGTTGAGAAAAATATAGAAAAAATAAATCCAAAAGCTAAAATATTTAAAACATCTGTGAAAAATAAAAAGGATATAGTTAATTTAATAGAAGCGATTAAAGATAAAATAATTTCTTACAAATCAATTTCAATATCAAATAAAAAACTCCTTTAATATTTATTGAAAATAAAATTTATAAATATAAATTTGGCTTTATTATTTTTTCACATTTTTCTTTAGCATTTTTTACTGATTCTAATTATATTTTTTTTAAAATTAATATTTACGCCAACCCATTACTTTTGCAGTTTCTTTAATAAATAAATTTGAATTTGGATCCGAAATTTTAAGTTTTCCTTTTTCATTTAACATTTTATAATCATTATTTTTCTTACACCATTCTATAACAGCATCTTTAAAATCTGAAAGTTTGTTTCTATATCTTTTATCTTTGGATAAATTATGTAATTCATTAGGATCATTTTTTAAATCATACAATTCTTCAATTCCATGCCATTCTGCATAACAATATTTAAACTTACCATCAAATGCCATATATAATTGATTTGGCTCTTCCTGACATTGAGAAATATAAATTTCTCGTAAATTCTTTTTAGATTCTATAATAGTAGGTAATACACTTTTACCTTCAATATTTTCTGGAATAGGAATATCACCTAATTCACAAAGGGTTGGTAAAACATCTTCTAATCCTACAAGATGCTCCAGTTTAATTCCATTGTTTTTCAAAAAAGGAGAAGAAATTATAAAAGGCACACGAACAGAACCATTAAGTAATAATCCTTTAAAAAAAAGATCAAAATCGCCTAACATATCTCCATGGTCAGCAGTAAAAAGTATAGAAGAATTATTTTTTAAATTATATTCTTTTAAAAACTTAAGAAGTTCTCCTATAACATAATCCTGAAGACTTACTAAACTATAGTATCTAGCACGAGATAATTGAATTGCTTCTTTTGACAGTAAATTCCAGCCATATTTATTAGGTCTTAATTTAAGTTCTGGATTTCTATTTTCAAGTTTATCTATACTACCAAAAGGTTCTGGAATTTCTTTAGGATTATACATTTTATGGTATGGTTCTGGAGAGTCATAAGGAGAATGTGGTTTTGGAAAAGATATCCAAATAAAGAATGGTTTATTAGCATATCTTTTTAAATGTTCTTTTAGATAAAATAAAGACCTGTTCATTATCCATACATCAACATAATGTTCAAATGGAACAGGAGATATAGTGGCTCTTACATCATTATTACCAATTCCATGTGCTCGAGCCATATTTTCAAAACCCACTTTTTTAAGGTAAGAATGATAATCTTCTCCACCTAAATCTTTACCTGTTAATTCCTCTTGCCATAAAATTCTTCCTGATTCTGTCATTTACCAGTTTTTAAAACCATGTACTAAACGATTTTTTAAATAAGGCACATAATGAAGTTTCCCCATAGCATATGTTTCATAACCAAATTTATTGAAATATTCTGCTATTTTTATCTGGTCATCCTTAATTCTCCCACTATTTGATTTAAACCCAGTACATTTATGAGAATGATTTCCAGTTGTAATAGTTGCTCTTGCAGGAACACAAATAGGGTTTGAACTCATAGCATTTGTAAAAATAACTCCTTGTTTTGCTAATTTATCAAAATTAGGAGTCTTAATAGCTTTATTCCCACAACAACCAAGAACATCCCAACGAAATTGGTCAGATGTTATTAAAATAACATTTTTATTTGGCATATTTTTTCTCCTTCAACTTTTTACGAATAATAAGCAACAAACTATTTCAATTTTAAAATATAATATTACTATTTTAATTGAGATAACATTTTTATAAGTACCATAATTATCCCAACTAAAATTATAAATATAAAATAGAAACGAATTTTTTTGCCTCTTATTTTTTCTGTTAATTGAGAGCCAATAAAACTTCCTAAAATAGAGCCAGAAAGAATTAATAAAACCAAGATAAAATTAACATTACCTTTAAGAATATGACTTATTGAACCAAAAGCACTTGATGGACAGATAATAAATAAACTTGTTCCTATAACAATTGCTGCAGGTATATGAAATATATATATTAGAATAGGAACTAATATAAAGCCACCACCAACACCCATTAGTCCTTGTAAAATTCCTATACAAAATCCACATAATAATAAAGAAAAAATA
>JBDRGX010000124.1:0-14421 GCA_043817485.1 bacterium | reverse complement strand
AAATTTCTATTTTAAAATTGTTAATTTTACTAAATATGAAAATATTAAATTTTGTTTATTTTTTAAAAAAATCTCCTGAAAAATTAAATAAATTTCCTGTTTTTTTTATCATATTCTTTCATATTATTTTTGACAATACCTCATTTCTATTTAATTATTCTCTTGTTTCTTCTGGTTCTTTCTTTTTTTCTTCTGATTTTTTTATTTCTTTTTTCATTGTATGTAAATATACTGAAAAAATTAATTTGGCAAACTAAAATTATGTTAAAAGACTTATTGAGCAACAAGTTCATTTTTTATAATTGACAGATTATATTGCAATTACATAATTTTGTTTTATTAAAATACTGATGAAAAATAAATTGCTAAAAAATAATAAATTTGTAACAATTTTAAAATTATCTTCAAAATAATTTTGATTTTTGTTTTATTCTGTTTTCAAAAAACATTTTTATTGTCAATTGTAACACAGTTTGTAAGTAATCTGAATTTAGTTTATTTTAATTTTTCTATTAATATTTCAGCAATTTTTTTTCCAGATAATAGCATTCCACCAAAGATTGGCCCCATTCTTGGACCTCCAAAAACTGCATTGCAAGCCATTCCAGCCACATAAACATTAGGAAATATTTCTTTAGTATTTTGAACAATAGTTTGTTCTCCAACTTCTGCCCACATTGAACCTTCACCTATTAAGTTTCCAGTTTCTGTAAAAAGTTTTTTTCCTATTCTTTTTATGATTATATTGGCTACATGAGCAGCATGTCCAGTAGTATCAATTACAAATTTTGCCCGAATAGTAAGTGGATCCACATGTAATTTGGCTATTTCAACTGCACTCCATGATAATACTAAACCAGTAATTGCTTGTTCACGAATCATTACATCTTCTACAGAAATAAGATTAAATACTCTTAACCCAGCTTGTACAGCTTTAGAACATAATGTAGTAACTGTTTCAATAGAATCTGTAATAAAATATCCTTTTTCATATTCCTGTGTTTTTATTCCAAATTCGTCAAGAATAGATTTTGATTCATCTTGAAACACACATTTGTTAAACATCATTCCTCCACCCCACATACCACCGCCAATAGATAAATTTTTTTCATACAATCCTACCTTGAATCCTTTTTTTGCTAAATAATAACCAGCTGTAAGACCAGCAGGTCCACCTCCAACAATAGCTACATCTAATTCAAGAGAATCAACAAAATAATTACTCCAACTTTCTATTATACTTTTAGAAACTATAATATCATCTATTTTCATAAAACCTCCATTTTGATTTTATTAAATAATTTTAATTTTTTTTATTTTTGTAAAGATAACAATTCATATCAAGTTGCAATCAAAAATAAAATGTTGCAAATTACCAAATTCGATATTTGTTTTTACCAATATCTCATTTCTATGGAACGAATTATCTTTGTTTTTTTATTTATATTAGTAGAAACATTTGCATTTATTTTAAATTGAAAATTGAAAATTTGTTTTGGGTTTCGTATTTTTGTCATTCATATTTGTTTCGAATTTCGATATTCGGATTTTTTTTATTACTATCTTTTTAATTGTAACTTCGTATAAATAATTAATTATGCTATAAATAATTTGATTTACCATTCAATTATCATACTTGCCCAAGATAAACCAGCACCAACAGTAGTTAAAAGTATTTTATCTCCAGATTTCAAAGTATTTTGTTTTGATATTTCGCTTAAACAAACACCTACAGAAGCAGCACTTAAATTACCATATTTATGTAAATTAATAAATACTTTTTCTTTAGGAACTTTTAATCTTTCATAAATTGCTTCAATTATTCTAATATTTGCTTGATGTGGAATAATTAAACTAATGTCATCTATTGAAAGATTGCATAATGAAATTACTTTTTTAATGCTTTCCTCTATTTTTGTAACAGCATGTTTGAAAAGTATTTTACCATCCATTTTTATGAATTGTAATTTTTCTTCAATCATTTTATGACTTGGAGGAATTTGAGAACCACCTCCTGGTAAATAAACAATGTCTTTAAATCTTCCATCTGATTTCCAATAAGATTTTAAGATTTTTTTTGATGAACTTTGCGAAAGAATACAAGCACAAGCACCATCTCCAAATAAAACACAAGTATTTCTATCTTGCCAATCAACAATAGAAGACATTTTGTCTGCAGCAATTACTAAAATATTTTTATAAACTCCATTAGCTATAAATTGTTCAGCAGTATGTAAAGCAAAAACAAATCCAGAACAAGCAGCTTGTAAATCAAAACAAGCAGCATTAAAAGCACCTATTTGTGCTTGTACTATACAAGCAGTTGATGGAAAGGTCATATCGGGAGTAATTGTAGCAACAATAATAAGATCTATTTCTTCCGATTTTATATTTGCATTTTGAATAGCTTCGTTTGCAGCTTTTGTAGCAAGATACGAAGTAGGTATGTTTTCTTCTGCAATTCTTCTTTCTGAAATTCCAGTTCTTGTCATAATCCATTCATTAGTAGTATTTACGATTTTTTCTAAATCATTATTAGTTAAAATTTTTTCTGGAACATAATGACCTATACCAATAATTCCTACATTATTCATATTTTTTAATTTCCTCAGTAATATGTTGATTAATTTTGTAATTAACAAATTTTTCAGCTACCATAATAGCATTTTTAATTGCTTTAGGAGAAGAAGATCCATGAGAAATAATGGAAACTCCATTAACTCCTAATAAAGGAACTCCACCATATTCAGAATAATCTAATTTTTTCTTAAGATTACGAAGATTTTTAGATAATAAAAGAAATCCTAATTTAGATAAGAAACCTTTTGAAATTGTTTCTTTAAATAAAGAAGATAACACTTCTACAACACCCTCAGTGAATTTTAAAATTATGTTTCCAATAAATCCATCACATACTATTATATCTACTTTTCCTTTTAAAATATCCCGACCTTCTATATTTCCTATAAAAGGGAGTTGAGAATTTTTTAATAAGTTATAAGTAAGAATAGATAAATTATTTCCTTTATTTGGTTCCTCCCCAATATTTAATAAACCAATTTTAGGTTCTTTTTTTCCTAAAACATATTTAGCATAAACATATCCCATAATAGCAAATTGAAATAAATGTCTTGATTTTGTATCAACATTAGCACCTACATCTAAAAGAATAACATTATTTTTATTAGTTGGTAAAATAGAAGCAAGTACTGGTCTATGAATACCAGGCAAAACACCTAATTCTAAATAAGAACTTGCCATGCAAGTACCAGTATTTCCAGCACTAATTACAGCATCTGCTTTTCCATTTTTTACTAATTGATTACAAATAATAATAGAAGATTGTTTTTTATTTCGCAGACTTATGGTTGGAGATTCATGCATATCAATAAATTCTTTTGTGTCTATGATTTCAAATGAAGTACTTTTATTTCCCAAAATATCTTTTATTTTTACTTCATCTCCGACTAAAATTACTTTATCTTTAAATGAAGAATCTAATTGTAAAATTCCGTTTAATACAGAACTTGGAGCATAATCTCCTCCCATTACATCAATTGCTATTTTCATTGTTTCTCTTTTTTTGTTTTTATTTGAAGCACTGGTTTATCATTGTAAAAACCACATGTTAAACATACTCTATGAGCAAGTTTAGCAGCTTCACATTTAGGACATTTATCAAGAAATATAGGTGAAAGTTTATAATGAGTTCTTCTTTTTCTACCTCTTGATTTAGAATGTTTCCGTTTTGGTAATGGCATAATATTCTCCTTTCTTATTATTTAATTTTTTAAAAAGTTGTTTTAGTATTTTTAATAATGGAAATAAAAGATGTGGATTTTAAACTTGCTCCACCAACTAATGCTCCATCAATATCTTTTTGAGTAATTAAATTTTGTATATTTTCTGGAGTTACACTTCCTCCATATTGAATTCTTATTATTTCTGCAATAAAAGAATTAGCTATTTTAGATAATTTTTCTCTAATAAATGAATGAACTTCTTGGGCTTGTTCTATTGTTGCTACTACTCCAGTACCAATTGCCCAAATAGGTTCATAAGCAATAATTATTTTTTCCAGATCTTCTAATTCTATGCCTAAAAGTCCTTGTTCAAGTTGTTTTTCTATTACAAAAAAAGTTTCGTTATTTTTTCTTTGTTCTAAATTTTCACCTACACACATAATAGGAATAATATCTTTTTTTAATGCTGCTTTAATTTTTTTATTTACCATTTCATTAGTTTCATTAAAATACATTCTTCTTTCTGAATGTCCAATAATAACATATTTACAACCAATGTCTTTTAACATTACTGGAGAAATTTCTCCAGTATAAGCTCCAGTTTCTTCCCAAAAAAGATTTTGTGCTCCTAATTCAATAAAGCTATTTTCTAATTTTTTCTTTACTTCTAAAAGAGATGTAAAAGGAGGACAAATTACTATATCTATTTCATTTTCATTTTTTAATTCTTGATTTAATTCTTCTACTAATTTCAAAGATTCTTCTATATTTTTATTCATTTTCCAATTTCCAATTATTATTTTTTTTCTCATAAATTTTTCTCCTTTTGGTTTTAAATATTCTTTTTCATTTATAAATGGTTCTTTTTCTTCTTTGTAAATACTTTTTTCTATTTGATTTTTTATATCATAAGTATTATTTTGAATTTGTTTTAAATGTTCATTTTCCATAATGTCTTTTTTAATTTGATCAGTAGATTTTTTTAAATCATTAAGTATTTTAGCAACAATTTTAGCTATTTGAGGTATTTTTTGAGGACCAAAAAGAAGTAACCCTAAAAATAAAATAACAAGTAATTCTCCACCACTTATCCCAAACAAAAAAAACCTCTCTTGTTTTTAAAATTTAATTTTAACTTTTATTTTTAATTTTATAATAAGTCAATATTTTTTTCTTAATTTTTAAAAATATGGTTTTAAAAACACTATTCATTTTTAAGTTTTGCTTTTAGTGTATTGATTTCTTCTTGATAAGTTTCAACTTCTATTGTTGTTTTGGCATAATCATGTAAATATTCCCTATATACCTCTATTGCTTTATTATAATTTTTGAAATTATTTTTATAAATCTCTGCTATATCTAATAGAGCGGATCTTGCATGCTCGGTTTTAGGGAAATTGTCAACAATCTCTTGAAGATAGGTAAGTGCATTTTTATAATTTTTTATCCATACATAGCACCATCCTATAGAACGATAAGCCAATATTTTTTCCTCACTCTGTGGATATTTTTCTATTACTTTTTTATATTCCTCAATAGCATTTTCATAATTTTTAAGGTTTTCAAAACACTTCCCTATTCCATATTGCGCCTTTGGACAAAATTTACTCTTAGGATATACCTGTATTAATGCCATAAATTCTTGAATAGCCTGATGGTAATTATTATCATATACTGTTTGAGAATCACAATAAGATGCTCCCAAATAATATTGTGCATTATCTGCAAATTCTGGTGAGTTTTTCATTATCTCTTTAAAAATTCGCTGTGCATCATCTTTATATTTTTTCCCTTTCCTCCCTTCTTTAGTAGCCTCATCATTATAATGGAGTATTTTATCGCCATTCATATTATAGACTTTTCCTAACTCGAGTAAAATTTCAGGATTTTTGGGGTCTAATTTATATGCCTGCTCAATTTTGCCTTCATTCTTTATTTTTTCTATAGATAAATATTTGTTATTATTTCCATTTTTAAGGACTATCTTCTCTTGACATCCTATTATACTAAAAATACAAAAGAGGAAACTCCCTCCTATTAAAATCGTTATGAATAATTTTGATTTTTTCATCTACTATTTTTCCTTCCTTTTTAGATTTTATTATCAATATTAGAAAATCTTATCGAAAAGTTAAATACTTTTTTTTGTTTTTTTTAGAATTCCTTTTTTAACTTTATCTATATTTTTTATAAATAATTTAAAATTTTTTCTGAGCAATATTTCTTATTTTTTTGCTTTTTTAATTTTATACAAATATTTAATTATAAGTGTAAGTATCATTGTCAAGTAAATGTTATTTTTATTTAGTAATATCAATTTTAAAAAATTTCTTGACTTTTTGTTTTTTTTGATAAATATTTTTTTACCAATATTATATCCCTATGGGATATTAAAAAAAAATAATAAAATTGAATTTTGTTTTGAACATTTGTATTTTGGTCATTCAAATTTGTTTCGTTTTTACCAATATCTCGTTTCTACGGAATGAATTAGTTTATGTTCTTTATCAATAATTATTATTCCATAAATGTCCCATCGGGACAATAATCGGTAAAAAAAATTATTTTCACATAATAACAAATGCCGTAGGCATGATATATTAATTTTCAATCGATTCTACCAATATTTCGTTTTTTGGGAACAAAAGGATTATAATGAAAGAAAAAATTAAAAAATCTTATGAATATATTATAAATCAAATTGATATAAAACCAGAAATTGCTATTATTTTAGGTACTGGATTAGGATCATTGGCTGATGAAATAAAAGAAAAAAAAAACGCTTTCTTATAAAGATATTCCATATTTTTTGACTTCTACTGTAGAAACTCATCAAAATCAATTAGTTTTTGGAAAAATAGAAAATAAAAATGTAATTGCTATGCAAGGAAGATTTCATTATTATGAAGGTTATTGTGTAAAAGATATAGTTTTTCCTATTTATGTAATGAAATCCCTGGGTGTAAAAACGCTAATTGTTTCTAATGCTGCTGGTGGATTAAACCCGTTGTTTTCCTTAGGTGATTTAATGGTAATTACAGATCATATAAATTTTATGGGGATAAATCCTCTTATTGGTACTAATGATGAAGAAATAGGTGTTCGTTTTCCAGATATGTTTAATACTTATAATAAAGATTTAATTACTTTAATAGAAAAAGTAGCTTTAGATGAAAAAATAAAAATTCAAAAAGGAGTTTATATCGGAGTTACTGGTCCTAATTTGGAAACAGCAGCTGAATATAGATTTTTGCGTTTAATTGGAGCAGATGCAGTTGGAATGTCAACAGTTCCTGAAGTAATTGCTGCTAAACATATTGGATTAAATGTATTAGGAATTTCTTGTATTACAGATATTTGTCTACCAGATAATTTAAAACCACTTAATTTTCAAGAAGTGGTAAAAGTATCTAAAGAAACTGAACCTAAACTTTCAAAATTATTAAAAAATTTTATAGCAAAATATTAATTTTATGGGGGCTTAATTGTGAATTATACACCAACTCTTAACTTACCTAAAACAAAATTTCAAATGAAAGCTCAATTATCTAAAAATGAACCAGAAATTTTTAAAATGTGGGAAGAATGGGTTTTATATCAAAAAATAAAAGAAAAAAGCAAAGAAAAGCCCAAATTTATTCTTCATGATGGTCCTCCCTATCCTAATGGAGATATTCATTTAGGAACTGCTTTTAATAAATGTCTTAAAGATCTAATTATTAAATTTAAAACAATGTCTGGTTATAATACTTGTTATGTTCCTGGATGGGATTGTCACGGAATGCCAATAGAAAATATTATTTTAAAACAATTAGGCGAAGAAAAATATAAATTATCTCGAATAGAAATTAGAAATAAATGTAAAGATTATGCTTTAAAATATGTTGATACTCAGAGAACTCAATTCAAAAGATTAGGCGTTTTAGGAGAATGGGATAATCCTTATTTAACTTTAAGCTATCATTATGAAGCAAAAATTCTTGAAATTTTTAAAGAATTAGTTGAAAAAGGATATATTTTTAAGGGCTTAAGACCAATTCATTGGTGTGCTACTTGTGAAACTGCTTTAGCAGAAGCAGAAGTAGAGCATTCTGACCATATTTCTCCTTCTATTTATGTTAAATTTAAAGTAATAGATGGAAAAAATTTAATACCTATTGAAAATACTTATATAATTATTTGGACAACTACTCCTTGGACTTTATTTGGAAATGTTGCTGTTGCTCTTCATCCAGATTTTGAATATGTAGTTTTAAAAATTGGAGAAGAAAAATGGATTTTGTCTAAAAATTTAGTAGAATTATTTTTGTCAAAAATGAATCTCCCTCGCATAAATGGAGATGGATCTTCTC
This sequence comes from bacterium, assembly GCA_043817485.1. Classification (GTDB taxonomy): domain Bacteria; phylum JBDRGX01; class JBDRGX01; order JBDRGX01; family JBDRGX01; genus JBDRGX01. The sequence goes on along the minus strand of JBDRGX010000124.1, from coordinate 6,326 downwards.
TGCAAGGAAAATATATTATTAATAGTGCCAATTCATCCCTGTCTCAAGAGACAGAGGATTCTTGGCACTCCCAGATAAAAAATTCAAAACCAATAGAAATTTTAAAAACCATAAAAGGAAAAGATTTAGAACATGTTGTTTGTCAACATCCTCTTGTTGATCGTACTTCTTCTGTTATATTAGCTAATTTTATCACCAATGAAGTTGGAACAGGTTGTGTTCATATTGCTCCAGGACATGGACAAGAAGATTATGCAGCTTCTTTAAAATACAATCTTCCAATTATTGTTCCTGTTGATAGTAAAGGAAAATTTACGAATGAAGTAAAAGATTTTCAAGGAATGTTTGTTTTTAAAACTAATGTATTGATTATTGAAAAATTAAAACAACTAAATATATTGCTGTTTACAGAAAATATTTCTCATTCTTATCCTTATTGTTGGAGATGTCATAATCCAATTATTTTTAGAGCTACATCTCAATGGTTTATGAATTTGAATCATAATAATTTAAAAGAAAAAGCGATTGAGGCAATTCATCAATCAAAATGGATTCCAGCATGGGGTGAAGAAAAAATTGTTAATATGGTAAAAACAAGACCAGACTATTGTTTATCAAGACAAAGAATTTGGGGAACACCTATTCCAGTATTTCATTGCAAAAATTGTGAAAAAGAATTAATTAACATAGAAGCAATTAATAAAACAATTGAAAAAACTAAAAAACAAGGGATTGAATTTTGGTTTCAAGAAAATACTTCTTATTTATTACCTTCAAATATTACTTGTTCTTCTTGTGGAGAAAAAGAATTTATTCAAGACTTAGATATTGTTGATGTTTGGTTTGAGTCTGGAGTAAGTTGGGCAGCAGTATTAGAAGAAAATGATCAATTGACATTTCCCGCAGATATATATTTAGAAGCAACTGATCAACATAGAGGTTGGTTTCAATCTTCTCTTTTACCAAGTGTTGCTTCTCGAAATAAAGCTCCTTATAAAATGGTAATCACTCATGGACTTATTTTAGATGAAAAAGGGAAAAAAATGTCAAAATCAAGAGGAAATGTAGTTAATCCTCTTGAAATTATTGAAAAACATGGTGCAGATGTTTTGCGATTATATTTTTTTTCTGTTGATTTTACAACAGATATTTGTATTTCTGAAAAAAACTTACAATCTATTATTGAAATTTATAGAAAAATAAGAAATACTTGTCGTTATATTTTAGGAAATTTGTATGATTTTAATCCCGAAACAGATTCAATTCCTTTTCAAGAAATGAAAGAAATTGATAAATTTGCTTTAATGGAATTACAAGAACTTATAAAAAAAACTACTTCATCTTATGAAAATTATGAATTTCATAAAGTAATGTATTTTATAAAAAATTATTGTATTTTAGATTTAAGTTCTTTTTATTTAGATGTTCTTAAAGATAGATTATATGTTTCTATAGCAAATTCTCAAGAAAGAAAATCTGCTCAAACTGTTTTATATAAAATAATTTCTACATTAGCAAAACTTATTGCTCCTCTTCTTCCTTATACAGCAGAAGAAGTTTGGCAATATATTTTTAAAAAGAAAGATGATCCAATTAGTATTCATTTAACAGAATGGCCAAAAATTAAACAAGAAATAATGGATAAAAACTTACAAGAAAAATGGGTTCATTTGTTAAAAATTAGAGAAAAAATACTTAAATCTTTAGAAATATCTCGTGAAAACAAACAAATTGGTCAAAGTTTAGAAGCAAAAATTATTTTATATCCTAAAAATGATGAAATTAAAAATTTCTTAAAGGAAAATGAACAAATATTAGAAGATATATCTATTGTTTCAGAATTTCAAGTTTCAGAAATAAAAGAAATAGAACAAGAAGATTTTGAAATAAAGGTAGAAAAAGCTCTTGGAGAAAAATGTAATAGATGTTGGATGTATAAAAAAAGTGTTGGTGAAGATTTAAAATATAATGATGTTTGTCAAAGATGTGGCAATATTTTAAACAATTTATCTATATTAGAAGAAAAAAATATTTAAAAAGGAGAATAAATATATGAAAAAAGAAAATATTGAAAAAAATACAGAACATTATAAAGAAAAATTATTAAAATTAAAAATGAAATTTGTTAATACTTTAAATCATTTAGAAGATAATAATTTAAAAAAATCTTTGAAAGATGATGATGGAAAAATAATACATATGTCTGATATGGGAACAGATTCTTATGATATGGAATTTATGTTAAATCATGCATCTTCAGAATTTGATGTTTTATATGAAATTGATGAAGCATTAGAAAAAATTAAAAATGGAGATAATTATGGATTGTGTGAAAAATGCAATCAATTAATAGAACAAAAAAGATTAGATGTTATTCCTTATGCAAAATTATGCTTAAAATGTAAAGAAAAAGAAGAAATGGAAACAAAAAAATGATTTTTTCATTAGTTATTTTTGTAAGTTTAATAATAGATCAAGTTTCAAAATACTTTATTGAAAAAAATCTTGTTTATGGAGAATCTATTCCAATTATTAAAAATATTTTTTATTTTACTTATATTAAAAATAAAGGCGTTGCTTTTGGATTATTTTCTAATTTTAAAAATATACTTGTTTTTTTTACGATTATTACGATTATCATTATATTTTTTTATTATCATAGCATTCCAAAAAAAAATCACAAACTTCAATTAGCTTTTTCTTTAATTATTGGCGGTGCTTTTGGTAATTTGATAGATAGATTATTTTTGGGAGAAGTAAGAGATTTTTTGGATTTTAGAATTTGGCCTATTTTTAATGTTGCTGATTCTTGTATTTGTATTGGAGTTGGATTGCTTTTATTAAATGCTTTTATAGAAAGAAAATTAAAGTGTTCGCATTTAAAATAACTATATTTAATTTGTTGAAGGAAATATTGTGAATAAAATTGAATTAATAAAACAAATTAAAAATGTTTCATTTTTAACTGGACAATTTCTTTTAAGATCTGGGAAAATAAGCTCTTTTTATTGGGATAAATATCGTTTCGAAAGCAATCCCATTTTATTAGATGCTATTTGTCAAGAAATGCAAAAACTTTTACCTTCTTTTTTTGATAAATTAGCTGGATTAGAATTAGGAGGAATTCCTTTAGCAAGCATAATTTCTTTAAAAACAAATAAGCCTTGTTTGTTTGTTCGTAAAATAGCAAAAAATTATGGTACTTGTAATTTAGTTGAAGGTGGTTTTCAAAAAGGAGAAAAAATAGTTGTTATAGAAGATGTTGTTACTACTGCTGGACAAGTATGTACATCAATTAATCAAATGCGAAATTTAGGATTAGAAATTCAGAATGTAATTTGTGTTATTGATAGACAACAAGGCGGTCGAGAAAATATTGAAAACATAGGTTGTAATTTTAATTCGGTTTTTACTATGCAAGAACTTAGTTAATAATATTTGATTTTTTTTATTGACAAAATAAATAAATATTAAATAAAAATCAGAAGTAAGAATTTTAATTTTAAATTCATAATTTAAAATTTCCAAAGGAGAGTTCAAAATGCCAGTAAAAAAAAATAAAATTGCTCAAGAAAAAAAAGTAATTAGACTTAAAGATGATAAGGGTAGATTTATATCAAAAAATAAAATTGCTCAAGAAAAAAAAATAATTTCTGAACAAGAATTTTATGAAAAAGTTGCTCAAAAGTCTTATCAATATTTTATAGAAAAAAATTATAGTCATGGATATGATTCTGAAGATTGGTTAAGAGCAGAAAATGAAATAAAAAAAGAATATAATTTATTATAAATAAAAATATGTATGATAAAAAATTATTAGAAAAAATTATAAATTGCCAAGAACACAATCCATTTTGTTTTTTAGGGCCTCATATAATCAACGAAAAATTACATATAAGATGTTATTTCCCGTTAGCTATTAAATCTTGGATTTATAGATTAGATAAAAATCTTCCGAAAATAGAATTAAATAAAATTCACGATAAAGGTTTTTTTGAAATAGTATTTTCTGATGTGAATTTCATTATTCCTTACCAATTTTCTTTTCAAGACAAATCTGGATTTATTCATAAATTTTATGATCCTTATGCTTATCCTCCAAAACTTTCTAATTATGATCTCTATCTTTTAAAAGAAGGAACTAATTATAATTCTTTTGAAATATTAGGGGCTCATATTAAAAAAATAGAAGGAATCAAAGGAGTTGAATTTGTAGTTTGGGCTCCAAATGCTAAAGGCGTAAGTGTTGTAGGAAATTTTAATCATTGGTATCCAGGACATCATTCTATGCTTTGTTTAGGAGATTCTGGAATATGGATATTATTTATTCCCAATTTAGATGAAAATGAAGTTTATAAATATGCAATTTGTTCACATGTAGATAATAAAATTAGAACTAAAACAGATCCTTATTCTTTTAAAGCAGAATTTCGTCCTAAAACAGCTTCTGTTGTTTGTGATTTAAAGACATATACATGGAATGATCAAAAATGGTTAGAAAATAGAAAAAAAATAAATTGGAGAGAAAACCCAATTTCAGTATATGAAGTTCATTTAAATTCATGGAAAAGATCTTGCGAAAGAGAAAATGGATTTCTTACCTATAAAGAAATATCAGAACAATTAATTCCTTATGTAAAAGAAATGGGGTTTACTCATATAGAATTACTTCCCATTATGGAACATCCTCTTGATGCTTCTTGGGGATATCAAACAGTAAATTATTTTGCTCCGACAAGTAGATTTGGAACTCCTCAAGATTTTATGAATTTTGTAGATAAGTGTCATCAAAATAACATTGGCATTATTTTAGATTGGGTTCCTTCTCATTTTCCTAAAGATGATTATGGAATTTCTGATTTTGATGGAACAAATTTATACACTTATGATGATTGGAAAAAAAAAGAACAAAAAGATTGGGGAACATACCTTTTTAATTATTCAAGAAATGAAGTTAAAAATTTTTTGCTTTCTAATGCCTTATTTTGGTTTGAAAAATATCATATTGATGGATTAAGAGTAGATGCTGTTGCTTCTATGTTATATCTTGATTATTCTCGAAAAGAAGGAGAATGGAGTCCAAATGAATTTGGTGGAAAAGAAAATTTGGAAGCAATTGCTTTTTTAAAAGAATTTAATAAAGTAGTTCATTATTATTATCCTGATATTTTAACTATGGCTGAAGAATCTACTGCTTGGCCTGGTGTTTCTTGTCCTGTATATTTAGGTGGATTAGGATTTGATTTTAAATGGAATATGGGATGGATGCATGATCAATTGTCATTTTTTTCTAAAGATCCAATTTATCGTAAATATTGTTATAATCTTTTAACTTTTTCTTTTTTATATGCTTTTACAGAAAATTTTGTTTTACCCATCTCTCACGATGAGGTTGTCCACGGAAAAGGCTCAATGATCGAAAAGATGCCTGGTGATTATTGGCAAAAATTTGCTAATCTTAGATTATTTTATGGATATATGTTTGGGCATCCAGGAAAAAAACTTATATTTATGGGAGATGAATTTGGTCAATGGCTTGAATGGAATTGTGATAAAAGTCTTGATTGGCATCTTTTAGAATATTTAATGCATCAACAATTTAAAAATTATATTAAAGATTTACTTTGTCTTTATAAAAATCATTCAGCTTTTTTTGAAATAGATTTTTCGTATCAAGGATTTGAATGGATAGATTTTAGTGATGTAGATTCTGGAATTATAAGTTTTATAAGAAAATCAAAAAATGAAATATTAGTATTTGTTTATAACCTTACTCCAGTTATAAGATATAATTATAGAATTGGTATTTCAAATAAGGGCTTTTATAAAGAAATATTGAATTCAGATGCTAAAGAATATGGAGGATCAGGTCAAGGAAATTTTGGTGGAGTATATTCAGAAGAAGTAAAATGGCATCATAGAGATAATTCTATTTCTTTAACCTTACCACCTCTATCAACCATTATTTTTGAATATCTTTAAGTGTCCACTAATAGATGTGTCATAATTAGTAACGAAATATTTTTGATAATATGTTTATAATAATTTCGTTGCCAGACCGAAACGCCCGGCGTTTTTCGGAAATCGTTAATTTGTTTTGTTGTGTTCATTTTGAAATAGCCAATGATTTTAGGTAACAAGATATGACGACGTTGGTTCTTGTCTAATGGTAGGGGCAATTCATGCAGACTGTGTCATAATTCAATTTCACGGCAATTGTTTTACAACATAAAGTGGTAGGTTTCCACAAAACCACAATATGTTATGGTATGGATGTCTAGATTTAGAGTTATGACACAGTCTCATAGATGATCATTTTAAAAATA
>JBDRGX010000123.1:0-2519 GCA_043817485.1 bacterium | reverse complement strand
CTGAAATATTTTTGTTAGAAAAAATAGAACAAATTTGCAAAGAAAAAGAAGAAGCAATTTTGTTATTAGATTCTATATTATGGTGGTTTAGAGATTTAATATTATTTAAAAAAAATGTAGATAATAAATATTTAATGAATTTAGATATCAAAAATAGTTTTTCAGAAAATATAAATGTATTTTCATTTTCCAAAATAGAAAATATAATTAAATTAATTTTGGAAGTAAAAGAAGATATTAAAAACAATATAAATTTGCGTTTAATATTAGAAGTTTTATTCTTAAATATAAGGAGTAATGCTGTATGTATGAAGTAGTGGGAGTAAAATTCAAAGAAGAAGAAAAGGTTTTTTATTGTAATACTTTTGGGATAGAATTAAAACTTGGTGAATATTGTGTTGTAGAAGTTAATCAAGAAAAAGAATTAGGCAAAGTTGTTATTGCAGGGAAAATTATAATGGAAGATGAAATTATAGATGTTTTGCCTATTATACGAAAAGCATTGCCAGAAGATATGCAAAGAAAAGAAGAAATAGAAGAAAAAGAAAAAAAATATTTTGCTTTATGTCAAAAAAATATTAAAGAAATGAATTTTCCTATAAAATTAATAAAAGCAAGATATAGCTTTGATAAAGAAAAAATTATTTTTTTCTTTATCACAATTTCAGAAGAAAAAGTAGATTTTAGTAATTTAATTAAAAATCTTGTATATTATTTACGAGCAAAAGTAGAATTTAAACAAATTAATATTAGAGATGAATCTAAATTTGTTGGTGGATATGGTGTTTGTGGGAAATCTTTATGTTGCACAATTTTCAAAGAAAAATTCAAATCCATTTCTGTTAAATTTGCAAAAGAACAAAATATAGCAATAAATACTGAAAAAACAAAAGGTTGTTGTGGTAGATTAAAATGTTGTTTGGCTTATGAATATGATTTTTATAAAGAAGAAAATAAAAAATATCCCAAAAAAGGAGAAATTGTTTCAACTGCTGAAATTACGGGTGAAGTAATAGATTATAATATTTTAAAAGGAATGGTAAAAATTAGAGATAAAGACGATAAAAAAATAGAAATTAAATTGGAGGATATAAAAAAATGAAATTATCTTTATCTACTTATATTATTGAAAAATATTCTCTTTTGTCTAATCTTAGTAAAATTGCAGATCTTCCTATTAAAAACTTAGAAATTTGGGGAAATTTTGAAGATCATTTTAATTTTTTAAGCAAAAGAGAAACAAATAAATTGTTGAAAGATTTAAACAAATATGATTTGAAAGTAGTTTCTTTACATGCTCCTTATGGTTTGGATATTGCTGCTTTTGATGAAAAAGAAAGAAAAAAAAATGTTTCAATGATTAAAAAAAGTATAGATTGTTTATCTAATTTGAATGGAGAATTTTTAGTTTTACATGGAAGTAAAAAAGCAGAATATATTCCTTCTTTTCAAGAAAAAAAAGAAAAAAGTATTATAAGTTTAAAAGAAATTTTAGAATATGCTATTTCTAAAAATAAAAAAATTGCTTTAGAAAATCTTTTTAATGTATTTTTTTATACTACAAGTGAAAAACTTCTTGATGTCATAAATAAATTTAAATCTCCTTTTTTAGGTGTTTGTGTTGATGTTGGACATATAAATTTAATTTCTAATATTAATGTTATAAAGGAAATTTCTGAATATCAAGGAAAAATATTTAATATTCATCTTTCAGATAATGATGGTATTTTGGATAAACATTTACATTTGAATAAGGGAAATATTGATTGGAAAAATATTTTTAAAAAATTAAAAAAAATAAATTATCAGGGCTATTATACTTTGGAAATTAAACATTGTTCTAATTGGTTTGAAGAAATAAAAAAATCAATAGAATTTGCAAAAAAAGAAATTGAAGAATAGAAAACAATGAAATCAGTTTTTGAATGTGAAATGTAATGTTGCTTTTTAAGATAATTGAAATTTTATGCTGCAATATTTTAACATAAATTAAAACTATTTAGCAATTTGAATTCCCAAATTTCTATAACTATAAGTTTAAAATTAATTAAAAATAAAGAGATTTAGTCCTTTTCATAATTCTAATTAAATTATAACCATAAAAGAGAAAAATTCATGTTTTTTTTATTTTTCAGGAAACATAATTATTCTAAAAGTAAGGATTTAGGATAATTAAATCTTAACCCCGAAGGGGTAACATTATTGTAGCAAATAGATAATTACATTAAATTCTAACCCTGAAAGGGTGATATTATTATAATGATATGAATTTTTTAATGTACATGTAGATTTTTTTTGATGTTAAATTCGATTATTTGCTAACATAGTTATAATATGTGAGGAAAATTAGGTTAACAATTATAAAATCAAAAAATGTATGTTGTTACTTTGTCAATATGTTAATTTTTTACTACGTGAAAATGTTAATTTTTTAGATTGAAAAATTAACATATTTTCACATATTCTCGTTGGTTTAAAAAACTTTCTATTTTTTTATTGAGTTTATAGGATTTACTTTT
>JBDRGX010000122.1:0-2199 GCA_043817485.1 bacterium | reverse complement strand
TAATATCCCATTTTTATTTAATAATTTATTAATTTCACAAATAACTCTCTCTGCAGCTTCTTTACCAATATGTTCAAGTACTTCCATTGCAATAATACTGTCAAATTTATTTTCATTTAAATCAAAAAGGCTTTTATTTATTAAATCAAATTGGTGCATTTCTACTCTTGTTCTTCTTTCTTTTTCAAACCAAGAAGGAAAATTATTGGCTACATATTCTACACGTTTTTTATCATATTCTAAACCTATATAATGGAGTCTTGGTTTAAATTGCGCACAAAAACGATTGCCCCAAAAAGAAATAAAATTACAAATACCACATCCAAGATCTAAAACTTTTATATATTCTTTTACGGATCCAATATTTTTTAATTGTTTAGAAACAGCATAACATGCAAAATTGTACCTAAATGCAGTAGAAAGATTTGATCCACTATGAAAAGAAAAATAATTTGCTCCTTTTTTAAAAAATCTTTCTGCATCATCAAAATATAAATTTGTTTCTTTTTCATCGTCATTTATAAATTGTTCTTTTATTTTTTTTATTTTATTTGATTGAATCTTTATTAAATCAGGGTCATTATTATATCTAAAATATGATGGATGAAATAAATTTATTATATTAACTTTATCAAATAAATCCAAAGAATTTATTGTTTCTTCTGCTTCATTTCCAAGCGTAATGATGATTTTTGGCCTTATAATTTTAAGCTGGTCTAATAAAAACTGTTTGCAATTTTCTACTTCTTCTTTTTCTAATTTTGAATTTTTGGGAGAAGAACATTTGCAAATATTTGTAAAAAATATTTTTTCTTTTAAAAAATCATCTCCAAATTCTTTTCTAATATATTTACCAACTCTACATTCCCACCATAAATCATGATATTTTTTTATAAAATTTTCTATTTTTACTTTTGAATAATTATTTTCTGTTCCTGGATTTTGACCAACAATAAATATATTTACTTTTGATAAATTATTATAATAAATATGTGGCATTGGGTATTTAGTAATTTCTCTTAATCTATAACACTTATTACAATTAATAATTTTATCTGAAACATTATTTAGCAATTCTTTTCTAGTCATTAATTATACCTTTACTTCTTTTGTTATATTAAAATAATCCTTCTTTGGAAACTGATCTACAATTAAACCAAAATGGTTCACCATGATTATCACATTTATTACAAGGATAAAAAGATCGATCATATTGTAGCAATCTATATCTTAAAACAAAAAAAGGTTTTCCATTCCATATTTCAATTAGTGTGTTTTTATTAAGATCGCCCATTATACTTCTGGGATCATATAGCCATTCGTCACAACAAGAAAGTATTTTACCATTATATGTAATTGTTATATGTCTAAACGGACGAATACACATTCTTTTTTTAAAATTTTCTAACTTTTTACCAGTTGTAATTAATTGTAAGCGCGATGTAAAATTCTTACCAAATACTTTTGAAGTATTTTTACCAAATTTTTGAAAAAACATTATATTAAAATCTTTTCTATTAATTTTTAATTTATTATAAAATTTATAGTTATCAATAAAAGTTATTTTTCTTTCAACAAAATTATTTTCAAAATCTTTAAACATTTTTATATATTTACAAGATATGTTATCTGGAAAATAATTATCGCAAACCAATTGATCAAGCCCAGAAAGATATAATTCATTTAAAATCTTTTTTGTTAATTTTTTCATATTCGTCATTACGCCAATAAAAGATTTTTTTAAAAAAGGCAATTTTTTAATATATTTTATTCGTTGAATTAATAATGGATCCAAAAGAGGTTCATTAGAATTAAATAATTGTAACTCACCAAACCATTTTATTCTATCTAGTTCATCAACAATTTTTATAAAAAGTTCCATTGGCATAATTTCTTTTTCTCTTTTTAAATCTTTTGATGGGCAAAATCTACAACTTAAATTACACCAAGAAGTTGTTTCCAACATAATTAATTTTGGAAGTGGAAATAAATTTTCTCCATATATAACAGGATCATATTTATTAGTTTTTCCTAATTTAGGATAAAATTCTATATTTTGACATATATTTAAATGTTCTAATTCAGGCGTATTAAGATATAAATTGTTTTTACGAATTTCTTGTTTAGTCATTTTTTATAATAAATCTCCTATATAAACTTCTATTATATCTTTCCCAATATTATCATTTCTTCAATCCA
>JBDRGX010000121.1:0-2659 GCA_043817485.1 bacterium | reverse complement strand
TTTAAGAAAATAAGTCTAACAAATTTTTATAATAAAATCAAATACTTAACAAAATTTTAAAAAGATTTATCAAGTTATTCTTTGTCATTTATTTCCCCTTTTTATAAAAAAATTAAAACCCTAGAGAATTTTTTAGAAAATTCTGGAAAAACTTTTTGCTAAATCTCGGAGAATTTTTTATAATTTTCAAAAAAAGAAGTTCAACAAATTTCTATCCCATTGTTTTTATTATCTCAAAAAATACTCCAAAAAATCCCTAAAAATATTTTCATTTTTTCTGTAAACAATATTCACACTTTAAAATCAGTCATTTTTAAGTTGATCAAAAAATGAACAATATTTTATTAACATTTGTGCAAAATTTAAACAGGAAAATCAAATAAAATCCAATAAAATTAAATCAAATAAAATAAAATATCTCAAATTTCGTCAAAAAACTTTACACTCCCCAAAAAAAAATATAATATAATAAAATAAAATAATAAGGGAAATAAATGACAAAAAATGACCTAAAATGACACAAAAAAAGAAATAAAATAAAATAAATTATGCAAAACTTTTCACATATAAAAAAATAAATGACAAAAAATGACCTAAAATGACACCAAATAAATAAAATAAAATAAACTATGCAAAACTTTTCATACAAAAAACACCTTAGTTTTGACTGCATAAATTTTCTTTTTTTTTCAATTTCTATAATTTCTAAAATTATTAAAACTTCTAAAGCAATTTTTAAAACTTTTTTTAAAAAAAGCATTAAAAACCTTATTTTTCAATAGGATTAGACACATTCTCTTTGTTTTCAATTACTTAACAAAAAATATTATTTATCTTTCTAAATTTAATTAATAAAAACAATATCTTAGAGGATATTTTGACTGGAAAAACAAAAAGAGAAAAATATCCAAAACCCAGACAAAATAAAGAAAAAAGAGAGAAAAAAGAGGGATTAACTATAAAATCTAAAACTATTAAAATATCTAAATTCAGCTCAAAGTCTTATTTTTCAACAACATTAGTCAAATTCATTTTATTTTCAAAGATTTAACAAAAACCCTATCAAATTTGCAAAATTTGACAACGAAAATGAAGGGGAGGTATGAAACTATGCCAAAGACAATTTGATCTCGATTTTGGAGATCCTAGAGGGGTTTTTGAAGCTATTTTGAAATGGGCTAGGATGTCAAAAACTCCCGCCGCCGAAACGAGGAAAATCAGAATTTGGGGATTTTATTAATAAAAAACAATGCCTTAACTCTTATTTGCAAGTATACATGAGTCAGATTCTACTGTCAAGCATACTATATAACAAATTTTAGCCTTTAGAATCAATGGTTTAGAATATTTTAACTAATTAACTAGTTGATTTTATTGAATTCAGCTAGAAAAATTTAATAGAAAAAAATTTAAATTAGTTAAATAGTTGATTTTATTAAGTTAGGAATATTTAAATTAGTTAAATAGTTGATTTTATTAAACTTGACTAGGAAAAAATTTAATAGGAAAAATTTAAACTAGTTAAGTAATTGATTTTATTAAACTAGAAAAACCAAATTTGAGGAAAATTTAACTAGAAAGCCTGTTTTTTGCTAGTTAAGTAATTGATTTTATTAATTTAGAGAACTTAATTGAGTAGAAAATCAGGTTTAGAAAAATTTAACTAGAAAGCCTGTTTTTTGCTTGCTAAATAGTTGATTTTATTAATTTAGGAAATAGGATAAATTAGGTAGTCTATAAAAATCAATTACTTAGCTTGTTTGGGATTAATCAGCGAGAGATTAATTTTTCCTAGTCAATTATTTTCTAAAATACCTAAGATAATTAAACTTATAAACTATAATAAATAAGAAATATAATTTAACTTAACCATGCTAACTCTTTGAAAAATCAGTTGTCGCCAGCAAAATCCCCGATTTTGCGGCGACCGTAGCGTTTTTTATTTTCTGGCTTTTTTTGTCTCCTGTATATTATATTATTACTTAAGTAATAATATATTATATAGGTGAAAAAAGACAAAAATAGAAAAACACGTGCAAAAATTGAACAAACTTTCTCTAACTTATTGTTTCTATTAACCAAAATTCTGACTTATTAACAGCATAAAAAGACAACTAACCCCATTTCGAGCAAAATCACATTCATCTTTGTTTTTATTACCCCCACAAAATCCAAAAAAAGTGATAAATTCTCCTAAACCTAATACACATGTTCAAATTATTTTATTTTATTTGTTTTTATTTTATTCAATTTCAACACATTTTAAATAAATTAATCAAATATTTTATCCATTTTCCATTTTATACCCCCTCTCCTCCCCCCTTGCCTTTAGTTTATTTTATTTTCTTTTATTACATCTAAGGTATTTTATGTATTTTTTAGCTCATTATTTTAAATATTATCTAAAATTTTCTACAACAAAAAATTATTAAAATTGAGAAAAACCAGCTTCCTTAGTTTCTATAATATTTAAATTAAGAAAATTATGATAGATATTGACTAAAAACCTTACATTTCTTCTTTCTAGCCCTTTTTAGCTTTGTTCATTTTTTGAGCATTTTGTCAATAAAAGTTTCTATAATAAGATATCTAAGATTAATAAGATATTTTGATTAACAAATAAGCATATATAGACTAATCTCACACTAGTATAGGAAAC
>JBDRGX010000120.1:0-3450 GCA_043817485.1 bacterium | reverse complement strand
ATAAAGGAATATTTAGAGAATTAAAAGAGATAGGTTTATTTAATTCTATAAAACCATTTTTGGGTAGTATCCAATGGATAAATGGACAAGATTTTTGCCCTGATACTTTATATTTAGAAAGCAAAAAAACCTAATATATGGTAAAAATTATGTAATACTTTTTGCACAAATAAATTAATACCAAGTTGTATTCAAGTGCTAACTATGTTGATTTTTTCAACATAGTTAATACTTTTTTGTTACTTTCTCTGTTATCATTTTAAATGCAATTTAGTATAAAAAATAATAAACTTGTTGGGCTATTTTATTACAAAAAAGAAAAATATGACAAAGAAAAAAATTATTTTAATTTTGTTATTATTATTTATAATTATTCCCACAAATTTCTATGCTATTGCTGATTGGCAAGCTTTGAAAACAAAAAATTTTACAGTTTTTTATAAATTAGGTTATGAGTGGAAAGCAAAACAATCATTAGCTATTCTTGAAGCTTATAGAGAAAAAGTAGTTAAATTAACTGGGAATAAAAATATTGGACATATTCCAATAACTATTTATGATGCTGGAACTATAAGTAATGGGTTCTGTAATCCGATAAATAAAAATATAGGTATTTATACTTATTCTCCTTCATTTGGTTTTTGTGAAAATTGGAATAGAATGGTTAGTGTGCATGAATATATTCATATGGGGCATTTGACTCAAACAGAAGGTATTTCTAAAATTATGACTACAATATTTGGATCAGTTTTTGCGCCCAATTTGTTTTCTCCAGGCTGGATAGTAGAAGGTATTACTGTTTATGGAGAATCTCAAAATTCTCATTATGAAGGTAGATTAAACGATGGTTTTTTTGATGATTGTATTATGGCTAAAGCAAAAGAAAAAAAGTTTCCTTCTATTTTTACTGCTACTTATTCACCATTTGAATTTCCAGGTGGTGGTGGTATATATCTTTATGGTGGAGAATTATTTCAATATCTTTCTTTAAAATATGGTGAAGATAAGTTTGCTAAAGTTTTTAATACTCAAAGTTCATCTGTTTTTTCTTATCCTGGGCTTTTATTTCCTTTTTTAGGAATTGATAGATCTGTGAAAAAAGTTTATGGAAAATCTTTTCCTCAACTTTTCAAAGAATGGCAAAAAGAAACAGAAAAAAAAGCAAAAGATTGGCAGATGGAAGGTGAAAAAATAACTGATACTGGTTGGGATATTTCTTCACCATTAGTTTATCAACAAAAGCTTTATTATATTCGTGAATATCCTAAAAAAACCAGTGCTTTTAGATTTTTTAATTTTGCTGAAATTGTTGTAAGAGATATTATAACACAAAAAGAAAAAGTGATTGTTTCTACAAATTCTTCTTTTTCTATGGCTCTTAAAATAAAAAATGGTAAACTTTATTATGCAATTAAAGAACTACAAAAAGGATATAATAGTAGTCCTTTTGCTAATTTTGGTTTTGTTTCAATTATTTATGAAAAAGATTTATTAACTGGTAAAGAAAAAGTTATTTTTAAGGAACCAATTCGTTCTTTTGCACCTTTAGAGGATAATAAAATTATCTATACTAAAGATAAAAAAATGGTTTTGGTTCAGAAATATGGATATATTCTAACAAAAATAAAATAAAATTATTTGAAGTAGAATATTTAATTAGCGAATTTTTTATTACTGAAAAAAATTTTTTTGCAAAAGAAATTTTTGAAAAAGAAATTGTTATTTCAGCTCGTAAAGATTGGCAAAATTTAAGTTTGTATACACTTAATTTATCTGAAAAAAAAATTGAACCAATAATTGATACACCTTGGAATGAAATTCACCCTTATTTAACTGAACAATGGTTATTTTTCTCGGCTAATTATGATAAAATCCATAGTATATATAGTTATAATTTAAAAACTAAAAAGATTTATCGAATTACTCAAAATGGTTATGCTACTTGGCCAGCAATAGATAATGAAAAAAATATGCTTTATTTTGTTGGACTAACTGCTAATGGTTTTGATCTTTTTCAAAAAAAAATGGATGTTAATGTTTACGAAGAATTTAGTTTAAAAGAATATTCTCCAAATCCACTAAAAGATTTAACTATTAAAACAGAAATTAAAAAATGTGGTTATCTTGAAAATCTTAAGACACTTACGCCCAAAAATCGTTTTTTTGAAATTGATGATAAAGAATTTTCTATTTCACTTGGTGGAGTAGATGCAGTAAGTGAAAATGCTTATGAGTTAAAATTAAAATACAATAGTTTTAAGAAAAAATTAAGTGGGAATATTGTTTTTATGACAGATTTTTTTAGCCCATCATTTTTAGTTTTTCAATATGATTCTTTGGAAGAATCTATTAATGGTTCTTGGGCATATCCTTTAATTTCAAAAATGTCTTCTTCTTTATCTGTTTCTTTAGCAGAAAAATATAGTAAAACAGAAAAATGTTTTATTCCTAAATTTTGTTATCAATTTGCTTATCCAGAACTATTTTTTTTCTTTGATATTGGTGGTATTTTAGAACATAAATCAAAAAACCATTTTGATTTTGATACAAATTTTGGAGTAATGAAATACATTTATAATAGTGAATTGGATTTATCAACCAGATGGTTTTCTAATACTGAAAATTTAACCATTCGTGGATATGAAAAATCGCTTTCAATTAAAGACGGTGGTGTGTTAACTATTGAATATTCATTACCTTTATGTAAAATAAGAAAAGGTTTATGGAATCCTAATATTTTTCTTGGAGATACAGGACTTACTTTTTTTACTGATTTATCTTGGCAAAAAGATAAAAAAACTTATGGTTTGGCAAAATATGCTTCTTTCGGAATAGAGTTACAACAGGAAATAGGTGCTTTATTAGGTTTTGTGCAAGATTTAGGCAAAATAGGTATTGCAATAAATAAAGAAAAACAAACCACAACTTATTTTAATATGCTTTTTGCATTTTAGGTAAAATTATTTTTTAAAAGTAGTTATTATTAAATAAAAAATTAACATTTTAAAATAGTAATCACATTACGCACTTAAAACTTGACAAAAGAATAAAAAAGATTTATTTTAAAAAAACTAAAAAAGTTTTTAAAAACTTAAATAAAAAAGGAGAACAAAAAAAACATGCCTACTCGCAAATCTGCTTTTAGAAGATTAAGAACTGAAGAAAAAAGTTATTTGTATAATACATCAATAAAATCTGGAATTAAAACACTAAGCAAAAAAGTTTTAAATATGAAAGATGAAAATAAAGAACAAAAATTAGATTTACTTAAAAACACTATTTCTAAAATAGATAAAGCAGTTAAAAAAGGGGTTTTACATAAAAATACTGCTAATAGAAAAAAATCTAAATTAATGAAAACTGTATTAAAAAAAATTGTATAACTAATTATATTTTTAGATAAAGGAAAAAAATAAATGAAAAAAAAATTTTTAATTTATTTTTTATTTA
>JBDRGX010000119.1:0-5053 GCA_043817485.1 bacterium | reverse complement strand
ACAAAAACCTTGACAATTTAATAAAAAATAAGCATTATTATGAAAATAATTTATTTTAATACCAAGTTACAATCAGAAATAAAATATTTTAAATTGAAAAATTATTTCGTATTTTGGTCATTTGTATTTTGAATTTTCTTTAGAAGGAAAAAAAAGAGAATTGGATTTTGAAAATTCGTAGGGGCAATTCATGAATTGCCCTTTACAACACGGGTGACAGCATTCGCCTTTACCAATGGAACCGTAAATAACAATTGGAAATGGGAAATGAGAAATGGAAAATTATAGTCTTTGACAATTAACCAGTCACCAGTCACCAGAACACCAGTCACCAGAAAGAAAGAGCATCAGTCACCAGAACACCAGGAAGAAAAAACACCAGAGTAAATTCCATTTTTCATTTTCAATTTTCAATTTAATTTTTTTCATTGTTTTGAACATTGAAATTTTTGTCATTCGAATTTGTTTCGTATTTCGATATTCGGATTTCGGATTTTCTTATCTTAAATAGGAGCAAATATGTATATTATAATCATAGGATGTAGTCAATTAGGAGCTAAAGTTGCTACTTTTTTAGCTTATGAAGGAAATGATATAGTCATTATAGACAAAAACAAAAATGCTTTTAATAAACTTGATAAAGAATTTAATGGAATAACTATTATTGGAGATGGATTTAATGAAAGTGTTTTAAAAGAAGCTAACATTGATAATGCTAATATTTTCATTGCTTTAACTAATAATGATAATATTAACATAATTACATCACAAATAGCTAAAAAAATTTATCATGTTCCAAGAGTTATTGCTAAAATTTCTGAATCTAATAAAGAAGATTTTTGCAAACAATCTAATATTGAAACTATAGGAATTTCTTTGATTGCTAATTTACTTAAAAATAAAATTTTGCAGAAAGGAGAATAATGCATATCATCATTGTAGGTGGTGGAAATGTTGGTTTTTATTTAGCAAAAAAACTTTTACAAAGCAAGCATACAGTTGTTTTAATAGAAAAAAATGCTTTTATTTGTCGTCAAATAGTTGAAGAATTAGATATGGTAGTAATTCAAGGAGATGGATGTAATCCAAAATGCTTAATAGAAGCTGGTATTGAAAATGCAGATGTTATTGCATCTGTAACCAGTTCTGATGAAGATAACTTAATTATTTCACAATTATCCAAAGAAAATTTTAAAATAGCTCGAACTGTAACTAAAGTAAATGATCCACAAAAAGAACAAATTTTTTATAAATTAGGTGTTGATGTTTGCATCAATAGCACTTTATTGATTTCAAAAATAATAGAAGAAGAAGTTTCTTTTGACGATATTGTCAATTTAATGACTTTTAAACGAGGAAATTTAACCATAGTTAGAGTTGATTTAAGTGATACCTCTCCCGTAATAAATAAACAAATTAAAGAAATTGAAATTCCAGAAAATTCAGTAATTGTTTCTATTTTAAGAGACAACAATATTATTATTCCTAAGGGAAATACTTTTTTAGAAGTTGGAGATGATATTATTGCTCTTACTAAAATAGAAACAGAAAAAGAATTATTAAAAGCTCTAATAGGAAAAATATAATGAAAATTTCAAAGCAAAAACAATTTAAAAATTTTATTTTAGGATTTTTAACCGAATTAAGTTTTAATGCTTTTATAATTATTGGTTCTTTAATTCTTATTTTTATTGTTTTAAAGTTGTCAAAATGATACTAAGACCCACATTAAATGATATTAAAATTATTGGTTTTTATCTTTCCAAAATAATGATTGGCATTGCTATTGCTATGATAGTTCCTTTTTTTGTTTCTATTATTTATAAAGAATGGAATCCATGTTTAGATTATCTTATCGGAATATTTTTTTCTTTATCTCTTGCTTTTATTGTAAACTTTTTGTGTTATACAAAAAAAAAATTACTTTTTAAAAATGCTTTAATAATTACTTCATTATCTTGGTTAGTTGCTATGTTTTTATCTGCAATTCCCTTATTTTTTAGTAATCATTTTTATTCTTATTTAGATGCGTGTTTTGAAACAATGAGTGGATTTGCCACAACTGGTCTTAGTTTGGCTTGCGACCTTGATCATTTAGCAATGGGACATAATATGTGGCGTCATTTTATAATGTTTATTGGTGGACAAGGAATAGTAATTGGTGTTCTTTTGGTCATAGGAAAAACAACGGGTGCTCTTGGAATGTATATCGGAGAAGCAAGAGAAGAAAAAATTCTTCCTAATATTCTCGGAACAGCAAAATTTATTTGGATTGTAAGTATTTTTTATGTAGCGTTATCAAGCATTTTTTTATGGATAAGTTTTTGTAAAGGTGGATTAAAATGGGATTTATCTTTATTCCATAGTATTTGGATTGCTATGGCTGGATGGGATACTGGTGGATTTGGTCCTCAATCTCAAAATATTTTATTTTATCACAATTTTTGGGCTGAGGTAATAATTATTGTTACAATGCTTACTGGTGCTATAAATTTTGCACTTCATTATGTTGTTTGGAATGGAACAAAAAAAGAAATTTATAAAAATATAGAAATAAAAATATTTGTTATGACTATATTTTTTACTTTTTTTATTACTTTAATCGGCTTAATTAAAATGGCTGATTATAATAATACCTTAATTTTATTTAGAAAAGGATTTTTTCATCTTATTTCTGCTCATACTGGAACTGGATATGGAACACTTTATGCTACGCAGTTTTCAAAAAACTGGACACAATTAGCTACTTATGGTTTAATTATAGCAATGGGTATTGGTGGTTGTGCTTGTTCTACTACAGGCGGTATTAAAACATTAAGAATTGGTATAATTTTAAAAGTTTTTTATCAACAAATAAAAACAACCATTTCATCAGATATGAGTATTTTTATTTCCAAAATTCATCATATTAAAAATTTAATATTAGATGATGCTATGGCAAAAAATGCTTTATTAATTACTTTTTGCTATTTTATAATTTATTTTTTAGGCACGATCGTAGGTATGTTTTATAACTATTCTTTTATTGATTCTTTGTTTGAATCAACCTCTGCTGCTGCTAATGTTGGTCTTTCTTGTGGAATTACTACTCCTTCTATGCCTTGTCTACTTAAAATAATTTATATTTTTGAAATGTGGGCTGGAAGATTAGAATTTGTTTCTATCTTTGCTTTTATCGGCTTTTTTGTTGCACTTATAAAAGGAAAAAAATAGGAGTATTTTTGAAAAGGCAAATATTTTATTTTTTGCTTATTTTTTTTCTTTTTAATATTATTGCTTGCAAAAAAGAAACAGGTCATCTTTGTATTAAAGTAATAGATGGAGATACTATTGAAACAGAAGAAATAATAATAAGGTTTATAGGAATAGATGCTCCAGAAAAAAATCAAAAATACTATCAAGAAGCTACAGATTTTCTTAAAAACTTAGTTTTAAATAAAAAGATTGATTTAGAAATTTGTCCAGTAAGACCAAGAGATGCTTATAATCGAACAAGATGTATAGTTTATTTAAAAGATACAAATATAAATATTCAAATGCTTCGTTATGGATATGCAAAAATTTCAAATATTCAACCTTGTCATTTTGATATATCTGAATGGCAAAAATATGAAGATTTAGCAAAAAAAAATAAAATAGGAATTTGGAAAGAATAAAAAAAACTATTGCAATTCTAAATTTACACATATGTTTTGTTACAATAATGTAACTCTTTCGGGGATAAAATTTCTTTATTTTTAATTACTTTTATAGCATATATGAGATTTTTTAATTTTATGCTTCAAAATATTCAATAGTTCTTTTTAAAAGATTATCTATATTTATTTTTGGTTGATAATTAATTAATTTTTTGATTTTAGAAAGATCGGGAATTCGTTTTTTTAAATCTTCAAATCCAGATTCATAAGCTTTTTCATAAGAAATATATTCAATAATTGAATTACTTTTAGTTAATTTTTTAATTTTATTGGCTAATTCTTCAATAGAAATTTCTTCATTATTTCCAATATTTACTATTTCTCCTATTGCTATATCTTCATCCATTAATTTAACAAGTCCACTTACTGCATCTTGTACATCACAAAAACACCTTGTTTGTTTTCCAGTTCCATAAATTGTAATAGGATAATTTAAAAGAGCTTGTTTAATAAAACGAGGAATAACCATTCCATATTCACCTCTTTGACGAGGACCACAAGTATTAAAAAGTCTTGCAATAACTATTGGTAATTTTTTTTCTCTAAAATAAGCCAATCCTAAAAATTCATCAACAGCTTTTGAACAACCATATCCCCATCGAGCTTTATAAGTAGCACCAAAAACTATATCTCCATTTTCTTCAAAAGGAAGTTTTTCGCTTTTCCCATAAACTTCTGATGTAGAAGCAATTAAAACTTTTTTCTTTTTTTTATTAGCAAATTCTAATATATTTTCAGTTCCTTTTATATTTACTTGCAAAGAATAAAGAGGATTTTCTATAATATATTTTACCCCTACAGCAGCTGCCAAATGATAAATATATTCACACTTATCAACTAATTCTTCAAGTTTTTCTCTATTCATAATACTATCAAAAACAAAATGAAAATTAGAATGATTTTCTAAATGAGAAATATTTTCTTTTTTTCCAGTAGATAAGTCATCTATTGCCCAAATTTCATCTCCTCTTTTTATTAAATAATCAGATAAATGCGAACCAATAAATCCAGCACCACCAGTTATTAATATTTTCATTTTAAAATTTCCTTATTATTAATATTTTGCTTATGTTGTTTAATTAATTATAAAATTTCTTGACATAAAAAAAAATTTATAATATTTTTTTAAAAAAGTGTCAAGTTTTATTTGTATCTTTACTTTCATAAAAACAAGTCTACAAGTCGCATTCAAAATGATAATAAAGCGGCAAGAAGAAAACGACTGATCTGCCTGTACGAACGCAAGCAGAAAAATGTATTAAAGAATTCCACCCCCTATATACCCCCGCCAGCGGGGGACATAAGAAGCCGTAGTCAACACAATTAGCGTTTGAATGCAACTTGGTATTTTGCAT
>JBDRGX010000118.1:0-3271 GCA_043817485.1 bacterium | reverse complement strand
GATACTCCCTTACTCTTTTTTTTAGCCATATATTTTATTACCTCCTTTCAATATTCTATTAAAGATAAAAAAAATAAGAGATTAGACTATAAAAAGGTTATTTTTTTAATTTTCTAGATTTTAAAATTTTAAATAAATCATAAAAAATAAAACCCAACAAAATTAATAAAACAGGTATACAAAGAAAATTATATTCAATTGCTTTTGAAAAATCTCCCTTTAATAATAAAGAAACACCACGAGTAATTCCAACAGAATAACAATACTTTCCAAAAATTTTAGAACAAATAGAAAAATTATGTGTTTTTTCAATTATTTCAAAAGGTAAAACTAAAAGAAAAATTAAAACAAAAACAAATATAAAAAACCTAAAATAAGAATCAGATAAAGTAAATAATTTAGATAAAAATTTCTTTAATATTCCCATTTAACGCCTTGAAACTCGTGTTTCGTTGCAATTAAAATAACATCAATTAACCACCAAAGACCACATCCTCCTGCAGTTAATAATTTCAAAATTCCTAAACCAACATGTCCCATAATAAATCTATCAATACCTAATCCCCCTAAAAAAATAGAAACAATTAAAGTAGTTGTCCAATTAACTTTTTTATCTTTAGCCATAAAAAATTAAAAGAAATATTCTTTATAAACTTTTCTTTAAATTCTCAATTTTTTCCCAACCACGTTTCAATTTTTCATTAGATATTTTAACAATTATTTTTAAAAAATTTTTATCAACTAAAGATTTTCCATTGTTTATTATTGGAAATTCTAATTTATCAGTAGAATTTAATTCCACAACAATATTTTTTCCAAAAGAATAAATTCCAGATCTTCTCCAACCAATTTTTCTTGCTTTTTCTAATAGTTCCGAAGCTATTTTCAAATCTTTACAAACAACATGAAGAATTGGAGGTTCACATTTAAATTTTATAAGTTTTTTTTCTTTAGATAAAAAATCTAAATTTTTTTCTAACCATTCAAAAGAAATTAAATCATGAGACATAACCAAAAATAAACCATTTTCTTTTTTATCTTGATCCAACATTAAAACAATTCTTCCAGAACACGAAGAAGTTGTATAATAATTTTTAGATTTATTTAATTTATCACAAAGTTTTACAATTTTTTTATCCCATTTTCCAATTGAAGACTTATCTAATTTTGAAAGAACTGCTGTTTTTCGTTGATTAAAAGAATCTACCATAATTTTTAAATAATGAATTAGTATATTAAAGTTATGGAAAAACCAATATTAGCAACAAATATTGATGGATTACTTTTAGAACATGAAGTGTTTATAGAACCACATAAAGCATGGTTTAAAAGAGCAATAGAAAAAACAAGAGATAATTCTTTAGAAAAATGGATTGGAAAAGAAAATTATTTTCCAGGAGTTATTGAAGCTATGAAAAAAATAATGCCAAATGCTTCAAAAGAACAACAAACAAGACAAGCAAGAAAATGGTACCAAGAAGATGTAATGCAATACATAAAAAATAATCCTAAAAAGATAAAAAAAGAAATTGCAGAAAAATTAAAATCTTTAAAAGAAAAATATCAATTAATTTTAATTACAACAAATTCGCAAAATTACATTAATGAAATTCTAAAAGTTTCAAATTTAGAAGGAATTTATAATAAAATAATTGCAAGTAAAATTAAAAAAGAACCTTCAAAAGAGGAATTATTAAATGAATTAATTAAAAAATATGGAAAACCAAAATACTATTTAACAGGAAAACCTGATGAAAAAATAACTGACAAATTTAAAGAGCTTGGAACAAAAGTATTGGGAATATCTAAAATTAATGAAATAGAATAATTACAATTCTTTCAATAATATTTCTTTAATTCTAAAAATTCTATTAAATAATTTTCTAAGGAAATGTTTAAATACTAAAGTATTATAAAAAATAAAAACAACAATGAAAGATATCCAAAACACTAACAAGGATGTACATCCTTCTGTTTCTAATTATTTGCATCTTCCAAAAGCTATTTCTGATGTAAATCTTTTAAAAATTGCTCTTGAAAAAAAAAGTATTTTTTTAACAGAAAAAGAAATAAAAAATATAGAAGAAGTAACAAAAAAATATCCAATGAGAATTAATTTACATTATCTTTCTTTAATTAAAGAAAAAAAAGATCCTATTTGGAATCAATGCATTCCAAAAATACAAGAAATTGAAGAAACAGAAGGAGAAGAAGACCCTTTAAAAGAAGAAGGAAACACTCCTTTTATAACTCATAGATATCCAGACAGATGTTTACTTCTTGTTTCAAATACTTGTGCAATGTATTGTAGATTTTGTACAAGAAAAAGAAAAGTTGGAGAAGTAAGAAAAAATCCCTCGATAGAAGATATAAGAAAAGCAATGAAATATATTAAAGAACATACAGAAATCAGAGATGTTATAATTTCAGGAGGAGATCCTCTTTTATTAGGAGATAAAACATTAGAAAAAATTCTATTTGAATTAAGTCAAATTCCTCATTTAGAAATGATTCGAATTGGAACAAGAGTTCCATGTGTAATGCCAGAAAGAATAACTAATGAATTATGTCAAATGCTAAAAAAATATAATAAACAACCAATACTTTACATTAATACACATTTTGAACATCCAAATGAAGTAACAGAACAATCAAAAATTGCTTGTGAAAAATTAATTGATTCAGGAATACAATTAGGAAATCAAAGTATTGTTTTAAAAGGAGTAAATGATAATCCTGAAATATTTAAAAAATTAAATCAAAAATTACTTTCTATTGGTGTAAAACCATATTATATTTATCAACCAGATATGGTAAAAGGAACTTCACATTTTAGAGGTCCAGTAGAAAATGGATTAAATATAATCAAAGGACTTAGAGGACATACAAGCGGAATGGCTGTTCCACATTTTGTAATAGATTCACCAGGTGGAGGAGGAAAAATACCTCTTCTTCCAAAATATACAACAATAAAAGAAGATGGAACAGTAGAAATGACAAATTATGAAGGGAAAAAATTTACTTATCCTTAAAATTATCCTTTCTCTAAAATTTTAACTTTAATATTATTTTCTTCGCACAATTCTTTGAATTCTTCTGCATCTTTAGCACTTCCAACAATAGAACCATAATGCATAGGTATTGCTAAAGTAGGTTTTATTATTTTAGCTGCTTCAACTGCTTCTTCAGCAGTCATAGTAAATCTTCCTCCAATAGGAAGCAAAGCAACAAACTCTTTTTCATGTTGTTTATAACCTGTTAATTTTTGCAT
>JBDRGX010000117.1:0-23773 GCA_043817485.1 bacterium | reverse complement strand
CATTTCCATTTTGTTGCAAAATTCCAGTAAGGAGTAAATTGGTTAAATATCAAATTCAATGGTGGGTATAATTCTATAGAGTTTATTTCTACTTTTATTCTAATATAATAAAGATTATTTTTCAAAAGAAGTTTTTTTGGAATAATTGGAATATTTTCTATTTTTTTTATAATATTTTCTGTTTCTTCTAAATTAGAAATAAAATAAAATTTATTTTGTTTTTCATCTAATTTTACAATATATTTTTTTTCTAAAGCATTATAAAAAACTTGATGATTTATTATTATTGTTTTTATTTTTTTATCTATAAAAAATAAAAAAGCATTTTTTTCTCTTAATTCTATAGAAAATTTAAAAGTACTTTGAATTCCATTGTTTATTGCTGTTTTAATTTCTGGAGTAAATCCATTTTTTAAAAAAGCTGAAATATAAACATGATTAGATTCTATTTTAAGATTTGGAATAGAAATTTCTGTTTTCAAAGCAAAATTAAAATTGAAAAAAACAAAACTAATGATTATTAACCAAAAACCAATTTTTATATTCAAAGCAAATCCTTTTCAAAATCAAAAGTTATTTTTTAATATAACCATAATTTTTTTTAAACAAAATAATTATTATAAATTTTTATGTTATTATTTTATGTAATAGTGTCTATTTGTCAAGGAAAAATTAGCGTGTCTAAAAAACAAATTAAAAATACCTACAAAAATTTTTAAATTGTTTTTTTGTAAAAAAATATTGACAAAAAATAAATATAACATAAAAAATACTACATAATTTTATATTTAAAAAGGAGGTATTAATAAAATGGGATATAAAGGAATTTTTTGTTTATTTGTTGGAGCATTGATGATGTTTTTAGTTGGTTGTGGTGGAATACCAATTCCTACAGCAGAAATGGAAAATGCTAAAACAGCTATTCAATCTGCAGAAGAATCTCAAGCACCAAAATATGCACCAGTAGAATTAACTGGAGCAAAAACTGATTATAGTAGTGCTGAAGGAAAAATTGTTAAAAAGAAAAATGCAGAAGCAAAAGTTTTAGCTATTTCTTCTTATGATAAAGCTGTAGATGCAAAAAGTAAATCTCTTACAGCACTTGCTAAAATAGAAGAATTAAAGAAAAATGCAATGTCTGCAATTGCTGATGCTAAAATAGCAATTAATTTAGCAAAAGATTCAGAGGCAGAAAAATATGCTTTTAGCAAATTACAAGAAGCAGAAAATTTATTGGCTCAAGCAGAAACATCTTTTGGAGTAGAAGATTATTTAGAATCTATTAATTTAGCTAATAAAGCTATTGATGTAGCAAATGAAGCAAGAAGAATGGCAATAGCTAAAAAAGAAGAAGAATTAAAAACACCAGTAGTAGAAGAACCAACAATAAAAACGCAACATGTTGTAGTAAAAGGGGAATGTTTTTGGAAAATAGCAAAATATAAAGATATTTATGATAATCCGTTTATGTGGCCTACTCTTTATAAAGCAAATAAAAGTATATTAAAACAAAAAGATAATCCTCATTTAATTCATCCAAATCAACTTTTCACTATTCCAAGATAATAAATATAATTAAAAAAGGGAACAGTATTTGCTGTTCCCTTTTTTTTGTATAGGTGAAGATTTATGTATATAGAAAATTTAACTTTACCCTCTGATTTTGATTTTTTAAATTTATATGGAAAAAATGATTGTAATTTAAGATTTATTCAAGATCAATTTAAAGTGAAAATTATTGCCAGAGGAAATAAAATAATTATTCAAGGAGAAAAAGAAAAAGTAATAAATGTTTTTTTTCTACTAAAAAAGCTTTCTCTTTTAGTAGAAAAAAAAGAAATTATTTCTTTTGAAGATATTTGTTATTTTTCTAAAAATATAACAATTCCCAATGATGAAAGAATTCCCATTTTTACTACTTTTCAAAATTGTCAAATTAAGCCAAAAACTTCTGGACAAGAAAAATATGTTAAAGCAATTAAAGATAATGATCTTATTTTTTGTATTGGGCCTGCTGGAACTGGAAAAACATATTTAGCAGTAGCTATAGCAGTTTCTTTTTTAAAAGAAAAAAAAGTAGATCGAATAATTTTAGTACGACCAGCTATTGAAGTTGGAGAAAGTTTGGGTTATTTGCCAGGTAATATTTTAGAAAAAGTAGATCCTTATTTTAGGCCATTATACGATGCTTTATATGATATGTTGGGAATGAATGAAGTTGCGAATTTTATTTCTAAAGGCACAATTGAAATTGCTCCATTGGCTTATATGAGAGGAAGAACTTTAAATAATGCTTTTATTATTTTAGATGAAGCTCAAAATACTACTTGTGATCAAATGAAAATGTTTTTAACAAGAATAGGTTTTTTTTCTAAAATTATTGTTACGGGTGATGTTACTCAAATAGATTTAGCAGTAAATAAAAAATCTGGATTAGTAGAAGTTCAACAAATTTTACAAAAAATTAAAGGAATAAAATTTATTCCTTTATCTAAAAATGATGTAGTAAGACATAGGTTAGTAAAAAATATTATTAAAGCTTATGAACAATTAAATAAAAATATTATTATTCTATGAATCAATTTTGTAAAAAATCAAACTTTAAAAACATTTTTGCATAAATTTTTGATTATGTATTTTTAGTTTTCAAACCTTAAAAAATTAGAATTGTTTTAAAAATCTAATATCATTTTCAAAAAAAAGTCTAATATCATTAATGCCATATTTTAACATTGTAATTCTATCTACACCCATTCCAAAAGCAAACCCAGTATATTTTTCCGAATCATAATTTACAGATTTAAATACATTGGGATGCACCATTCCAGCACCACCTATTTCCATCCAACCACTTTGTTTGCAAGTACAACAACCTTTTCCATTACAAATAACACAAGAAATATCAATTTCTAAACTTGGTTCTGTAAAAGGAAAATAACTCGGTCTAAATCTTAATTTAATTGAAGGAGAAAAAATTTGTTCGTAAAAAATTGTAAGAATTCCTTTTAAATCAGCAATACTTATATTTTCATCTACTACCAAACCTTCTATTTGATGAAACATTGGTGTATGAGTAGCATCTGCATCACATCGATATACTTTACCTGGAACAATAATTCTAATTGGAGGAGTTTCTTTTTCCATTATTCTAATTTGAACTGAAGAAGTATGAGTTCTTAAAACTACATCAGAAGAAATATAAAAAGTATCTTGCATATCTCTTGCTGGATGTTCTTTAGGAATATTAAGAGATTCAAAATTATAATATTCTAATTCTATTTCTGGTCCTTTACGAATATTAAATCCCATATTAAAAAATATTTTTTCAATTTCATTCATTGTTTTAGTAATAGGATGTAATTGTCCATAATCTGGAATTTCTCCGGGTAAAGTAATATCAATAAATTCATTTTCTATTTTTTTTAAATGATTTTGTTTTAAAAAAATTTCTTTTTTTTCATCTATTAAAGATTGAATTTGTAATTTCAGATCATTTAAAGCCCTTCCCATCGATTGTTTTTCTAATAAAGTAAAATTTCCCATATTTTTCAAAAGCCCTACAATTGGACTTTTTTTGCCTAAATAAAAAATTTTAAGTCTTTCTAAATTTTCTAAATTTAATACTTTCTCAAAATCTATTTTAAAAGATTCGTTTATTTTTTTAATTTCTTTTTGCAATATAATTATCTCCTTTTTTTGTCAATTTTGCATTTTAATGTGTAAAAAAATTGACAAAGAAAAATTGTATTTACAAAATTATTCCCATTCT
Source organism: bacterium (assembly GCA_043817485.1). GTDB lineage: Bacteria > JBDRGX01 > JBDRGX01 > JBDRGX01 > JBDRGX01 > JBDRGX01. The sequence continues at coordinate 20,004 of JBDRGX010000117.1, read as the reverse complement.
ATAGTACTTGGTGGTTTAGAGCTTATATCATAAACTACCCGATTTACGCCTTTTACTTCATTGATAATACAATTAGAAATTTTAGCTAAAACAGAATTTGGGAAATAAAACCAATTGGCTGTCATTCCATCTTTACTTGTAACAGCTCGTAAAGCAATTACATTTTCATAAGTTCTTTCATCGCCCATAACACCAACAGTTTTTATTGGTAAAAGTACTGCAAATGCTTGCCAAATTTCATCGTAAAGATTTGTTTCCTTAATTGCATCAATATATCTTTTATCAACTTCTTTTAAAATATTTAATCTTTTTTTTGTTATTTTTCCTATAATTCTTATTGCTAAACCTGGGCCTGGAAAAGGATGTCTTTTAATTATTTTATCTGGTAAAAATAATTCTTTACCTATTTCTCGCACTTCATCTTTAAAAAGCTCTCTAAATGGCTCTATTAATTTTAGTTTCATTTTTTTTGGTAGTCCACCTACATTATGATGTGTTTTAATTGTAATTGATGGACCGCCTAAAGCAGATTGACTTTCAATAACATCTGGATATAAAGTTCCTTGTGCAAGAAATTGAACATTTCCAATTTTTTTAGATTCTTGTTCAAAAATTCGAATAAATTCTTTTCCAATTATTTTTCTTTTTTTTTCTGGATCTATGATATTTTCAAGACGAGTTAAAAAACTTTTTTCTGCTTTAATATGTTTTAAATTGATATGATAATTATTTTTAAAAGTTTCTACAACTTCCTTTGCTTCATTTAATCTTAAAAGACCATTATCAACAAAAATACAGGTAAGTTGAGATCCAATTGCTTTATGTAATAAAACAGCTAAAACAGAAGAATCTACACCTCCACTTAAAGCACAAATTACTTTTTCATTTTTTACTAAATTTTTTATTTTTTCTGTTTCTGTTTTTATAAAAGATTGCATTGTCCAAGAAGGAGAACATTTTGCTATTTCAAAAAGAAAATTTTTTATAATTTGATTTCCATCAGAAGTGTGGACTACTTCTGGATGAAATTGAACTCCATATATTTTCTTTTTTTTATGTTCTATAGCAGAAATAGAATTTTGTGTTTTTCCAATTATTTCAAAATCTGGTGGTAATTTATCAACACTATCTCCATGACTTAACCAAACTGTTATTTTATCATTATTTATATCTGTCCATAAAGGACTTTTTTTTGTAATAGATAATTCTCCATATCCATATTCTCTAAAAAAAGAAGCTTTTACATTTCCTTTAAAAAATTTTGCCATTACTTGAAGACCATAACAAATTCCTAAAATAGGAATATTTAAATTAAAAATATCTGCATTTGGAAAAGGACTTTTGTTATTAGTAACTGTGGCTGGGCCTCCAGAAAGAATAAGAGCTTTTGGCTTCATTTTTAAAAGTTTTTTAGAAGAAATATTAAAAGGAAGTATTTGAGAATAAACATTATTTTCTCTTATTCTTCGAGCAATAAGTTGTGTATATTGAGAGCCAAAATCTAAAATACCTACCCATTCTTTAGATTTTATTTCCAAAATTATTCCTCCAAATTTATGTTTTTGTAAATAACAATTTTTTTAAAAATATAATTAATGCCACATTGCATTTTAAAGTAAAATAAAAAATTAGAAATCAGATTCAATTAAAAATTATGAATAAAGGAAAAATTATCTGAATTCTATATTTTATTAATTTTTTCAATTTAAAATTGCTATTCTATTTTCAATCCAAATCTAAAATTCTTATACAGAATTCAGAATGAAGTTTTGAATTTAAAAATTCCACCCCTGTCCTAACGGACACCCCCGCCAGCGGGGGATATTAGGAGTATTGAAGAATTTAATTTTTTCAATTCTCAATCTAAAATTGCTATTCTATACTTTAATCCAAAATCTAAAATCATTATGAAATTATGGATTGATAAGGATGTAAAATTATATTTATTCCTCAATTCAAAATCTAAAATCTAAAATTCTTATACTCCACTAAAAGCAGAAAAACCACCATCTATTGGAATTATTGTTCCAGTAACAAATTTAGCTGATGGACTTAAAAGCCAGATTGTGGCTCCAATTAAATCTTTTGGTTCTCCAAATTTATTCATTGGAGTATGATCAATAATTTTTTGACCTCTTAAACTTAATTCTCCATTTTCTTTTTTTAATAAATAACGATTTTGGTCAGTTTCAAAAAAACCAGGAGCAATAGCATTTACTCTAATATTTGAAGAATAATTTTGAGCCATATGAATTGCTAACCATTGAGTAAAATTACTTACAGCTGCTTTTGCTCCAGCATAACCAATAACATTTGTTAAAGGTCTAAAAGCAGCCATTGAAGAAATGTTTAAAATTATTCCTTGTTTTTGTTTGCTCATATATTCACCAAATACTTGAGATGGTAATAAAGTTCCAATGACATTAAGTTCAAAAACAAATTTAATAGCATCTAATGGTAAATCAAAAAAAGACAGGGTATCACTTGTAGTAGCTTCTTTTTTATTTCCTCCAGCACCATTTATTAAAATATCTATTTGTCCAAATTCTTCAATTATCATTTCAGCGGTTTGTTTAACACTATTTTTTTCTAATACATTTGTTTTAAAAGCTTTAGCACAACCATTTTCAGCAATAATTTCTTGAGCTACATCATTAGCTGCTTTTTCCGCAAGGTCTAAAACAGCTATTTTTGCTCCTAATTTAGCCAATGCTTTAGCCATTTCTTTACAAAGAATACCAGCTCCACCAGTAATGACTATTACTTTGTTTTTTAAATCAAATAATTTTTCTAAATAAGTCATTGTATCATCTCCTATGTTAAAGTAAAAAGTATTTTTTAATCACCTAATTCCCAATCTGGAAAAGCATTCATATCTAAAAAATCTAAAAAAGAATTATTTTTTTTAAATTTATAATAAGCTAAAGAAGCAATCATTGCTCCATTATCAGTACAAAGATGATTTGAAGGATAAAATACTTTTATTTTTTCTAAAGAAGCTGCTTTTGTCATTTCTAATTGTAAAGCCTTATTGCAAGCAACTCCTCCAGAAAGAACTATATTTTTTACTTCATATTTATAAGCACTTTCAATTGTATTTTTAACCAAACTATTTATTATAGATTTTTGAAAACTTGCACATACATCTTCTTTTTTAAAACTAATTTTTTTTTCTTTACATTTTAAAATATAAGTTGATACTGCTGTTTTAAGTCCGCTAAAACTAAAAGCTAATTTTTTATTTTTAAATTTTGATTGAGGAAAAACTACAAAATCAGAATTTCCAATTTTTGCAAATTTTTCTACAATATGACCACCTGGATAGCCCAATTCTAATAATTTAGCTACTTTATCATAAGCTTCTCCAGCAGCATCATCTACTGTAGTTGCTAAAATTTCATAGGTATCAAAATCTTTTACATAAACTAATAAAGTATGTCCACCTGAAACTATTAATCCAATAAAAGGAAAAAATATTTCTTGTTCTAAAAAAATAGAAAATAAATGTGCTTCTAAATGATTTATGCCAATTAAAGGTTTTTTTAAGACCCAAGCAAAACATTTTGCAGTAGTAATGCCAATTAATAAAGCCCCTACTAATCCTGGCCCTTGAGTTACTGCTATTGCATCAATTTCATTAAATTTTATTTTTGCCTTTTCAAAAACATCATCTATCAAAGTATTAATAACTTCTAAATGCTTTCTTGAAGCAATTTCTGGAACTACTCCTCCAAATTTTTCATGAAAACAAACTTGAGAAAATAAAACATTAGCTAAAATTTGTTTTCCATCTTCAACAATACTACAACCAGTTTCATCGCAAGAAGTTTCTATCCCTAAAATTTTCATTGATATTTCCATTATTATTAAGAAATGTATAATGCAAAAACAGAATTATTATTTTGAAAATAAAAAGTTAAAATTGTCAATTATGTTTTACAACTACTACATTTTTTAGTAGCACAAGTATTACATCCAGAAGAGGATGAACTTGTAAAATTTTTTGCAGAATTAAATCCAAAAATAGAAAATAATTTGGTAATATTTTCATCTTTACATTTAGGGCAAAATATATTTATTTTTTCATTAGAGGAAAGAAGAATTTTTTCAAATTTAAATTGACATTTTTTACATTGATATTCAAAAATTGGCATCTTGTTCTCCTTCTTCTTCTTCATAAAATTTTTTTTTTGATGGCAAAGTATCCAGATAAGATTGAAGAATACAAGCAGCTGATAATTTATCAATTATTTCTTTTTGTTTTTTTTTTTTTGTTTCCATTTGTATTAAATATCTTTCTGCTTGTTTAGTAGTTAATCTTTCATCCCATGCAATAATAGGAACAGTAAAAGATTTTTCAAAATAACTAATGAACTCTTTTACTTTTTCTGTTTGAATACTTGAACTTCCATCAAGTTTTAAAGGTAGACCAATAACAATTTTTTCAATTTGATGATCTTTAAACAATTCTTTAATTTGTAAAACATCATCAGCCATATTTTTTCTTTCAATTACTTTCAAACTATGTGCCATGAATCCTAATTCATCTGTAATCGCAATTCCAATTCGTTTATCTCCTACATCCAATCCTAATATTTTCAAAAAAATTCCTTTATTTTAATTTTTAATAATTACTTTTAATCCATTTCCTTTTTCTACTATATCTAAACCATCTTTTAATTTTTCTATTGGAAATTGATGAGTAATTAAATCCTTTACTTTTATTAAATTACTACTAATTAAATCTAAAGCTAATCTATTATGATGTGGAGCAGATCCATGTGTTCCTACTACATAAAATTCTTTATAATGAGGTAAATTACTATCAAAATTTATAATAGAATCAGTTTTAGGAAGACCTCCAAAAAAATTTATATTTCCTCTTTTAGCTACTACTTCTAATGATTGTTCTTGAGCTTTTTTTGATGCACAAGAAACAATGACTACATCAGCACCTCTTTCATTTGTAATTTCATATATTTTTTGTTTTAAATTTTCCTGACTTATATTTATGTAAAAATCAGCTTGAGCAATTTTTGCCATTTCTAATCTTTCATTAGAAATATCAGCCATAATTATTTTAGTAGCTCCTTTTGTTCGGGCTAATTGAGCATGAATACAACCTAAGGGACCTGCTCCCATAATAAGTACAGTATGTCCTAATTTTACTCCCGAAAGCTCTTGTCCATTTATTGCACAAGCCAAAGGTTCAGCTAAACAAGCTTCTTCAAAAGAAATATTTTTTGGAATTTTATTTACACAACCACTTTTTATAGCTATTTCTGGAACTAACATAAATTCTGCAAAACCACCATCGTAATGATAACCTATGGCTGTTAAATTATCACACATGCTCATCATTCCTTCACGACAATATCTACATTCTCCACAAGGCAATGCTGGAGCAATGGCTACAGAATCACCTTTTTTAAAATCTTTTACCAACATTCCTGTTTCAAAAATTTCTCCAGAAACTTCATGCCCAGTAATTCGAGGAAAAACAATATGTTTATGTCCATGATGATAAACTTTAACATCAGTTCCACAAATAGCACAAGCATTTACTTTAATTAAAATTTCATTTTTTTCACAATATGGAATTTTTACATCAATTATTTTTAAAGATTCAATATTTTCTAAAATCGCTGCTTTCATTTTATTTCCTTTCTTTATTCTTTTAAAAGAAATATTAAAAAATCTTTTAAAATATTTATTGATAATACTCATTTTGTCAAGATATTTGTATTATAAAATCAAAAATATATAAAAATACAATACTTTCAATTAAAAAAAACTTGACAGATTAAGAATAAAGTGATTTTTTTAAAAAAATTGTTATTCTAAAAAATGGAGGAATAAATTGGATAATAATAATTCTTATCAAATAGCATTACAACAATTAGATGAAGTTGCAAAAATAATGAATCTTGATCCAGGTATTCACGAAATTTTAAAAAAACCTAAAAGAGAGAACTTATTGTTTCTTGTCCAGTAAAAATGGATAATGGAAAATTAACAAATTTTACGGGGTATAGAGTACAACATAATATAAACAGAGGACCTGGAAAGGGTGGTATTAGATATCATCCAGATGTTACTTTAGATGAAATGAAGGCATTAGCTATGTGGATGACTTGGAAATGTGCTGTAGTAAATATTCCTTATGGTGGAGCAAAAGGTGGTGTTATTTGTAATCCAGAAGAAATGTCTTTGGGAGAATTAGAAAGATTAACAAGACGATTTACTACAGAAATTTCTATTATTCTTGGTCCTGATAAAGATATTCCAGCACCAGATGTTAATACAAATGCTCAAATAATGGCATGGATGATGGATACCTATAGTATGCAAAATGGTTATTGTATCCCTGAAATAGTTACTGGAAAACCTATTAGTATTGGTGGTTCCCTGGGAAGAGTTAAAGCTACTGCTCGTGGTTGTTTATTTGTAACTATTGAAGCTGTTAATCGTTTGGGTTTAAATATAAAAGATGCAAAAGTAGTTGTTCAAGGGTTTGGAAATGTTGGTTATAATTATGCAAGTTTAATGAATGAAATAGGGGCAAAAATTATTGCTGTAAGTGATGTACATGGTGGTATTTATAATGAAAATGGATTGGATCCAGATGATATTTTGAAACATAGAAATCAAACAGGATCTATTATGAATTATAAAAATTCTCAAAAAATTTCTAATGAAGATCTTTTAGGACTTTCTTGTGATATTCTTTGTCCAGCAGCCATAGAAAATCAAATTACGGAAAAAAATGTTTCAAATATAAAAGCTAAAATAATTATTGAAGGAGCAAATGGTCCAACTACTCCAGAAGCAGATAAAATTCTTCATAATAAAGGTGTTTTTGTTGTTCCAGATATTTTAGCAAATGCTGGCGGTGTTACAGTTTCTTATTTTGAATGGATTCAAGATATTCAATCTTATTTTTGGACAGAATTAGAAATAAATAATAAATTAAAAAATATTATGATACATAGTTTTGAAGAAGTATTTGCAATTGCAGAAGAAAAAAAAATTGATATGAGAAAAGCAGCTTATGTTTTAGCTGTTGGAAGAGTAGCAGAAGCTACTTTAATAAGAGGAATATATCCATAAAAATTAAAGTTTTATAAAAATAAGGAGGTTTTTTTAAAATATGTTTATTCAACGAAAAACAAATTTTTTTTCAATTTATTTTTTAATTTTATTTTTTTGTGGTTTTTTTCCTTATAATGCAATATCTGAAGAAAAAAAATGTGAAGAAATAAATAAAATTCAGGAAAAAGTAATGAATAGCAATAAAGAAACAAAAATAGAAAAACAAGAAATTGAAAATTTGACAGATACAGAAACTAAATGTATAATTGATTCAAAACAAAATCCTTTAGTTTTAATTAAAACCAAAAAAGGAGAAATATTTATAGAATTATTTGAAACAGATGCTCCTAATACAGTATCTAATTTTATTAGTTTAATTGAAAAGAAATTTTATGATGGATTAATTTTTCATCGTGTAGTCCCAAATTTTGTAATTCAAGCAGGATGTCCTTTAGGAACAGGTATTGGTGGTCCTGGTTATTGCATTAAACTTGAAGTAAATAATAAACAAAAACATTTAAAGGGGTATCTTTCTATGGCAAGAAAACCTCAACCAGATACAGCTGGAAGTCAATTTTTTATTTGTCTTGCTAATACTCCTCATTTAGATGGACAATATGCAATTTTTGGAAAAGTTATAAAAGGAATAGAAGTAGTAGATAGTATTGTACAAAGAGATGTAATCGAAAAAATAGAAGTTAAAAGAAAAAGAAAAGAAATATATAAACCAAATGTTATTAGAGAATAATAAATGATTATTATTATACTCAAGTTGAATAAAGGATAATAAAACGGATAAAAGGCGACGAAAGAATGTATTAAAAAATTCCACCCCTGTCCTTGTGACGGACACACCCTGCCAGCGGAGGACATAAGAAGTCAACGACAAATAACATAGTTAGCGTTTAAATGAGACTTGGAATAAAACAATATAGCGATATACTTTTAATAAAGGTGACTATGACAACAAGTTTACTTATTTTAAGGAAAATAATTTTATGAATATACAAACTTTTATAGAAAAATTGGGATTTACAGGTAATCTTTCCGTTTACACTAAGGAATACAAACTCCATAATTACACCATAAAAATTGATTTAGAAAAGGGAAAAATATCTTATCGTAGTGATGAAAAAACAACTGTAGAAAGACAGAAAGATGGGCAAATACAATTAGGTGACTATACTACATCTAATTTTTCAGCACCTGAAAGCCTTGTAGTTCTTGAATGTGTGGACAGATTACTTGAAAAGGGTTATGCCCCAAACGATTTGCATCTTGAAAAAAAAATGGAAAGTCGGGCATGGTGCAAGTGGAGGAAAATCTGATATTAATGTTTATGGCAAAGATGGTAAAACACTTCTGATAATTGAATGCAAAACATGGGGTGAGGAATTTGAGAAAGAAAAAATTAAAATGGAGGAACACGGAGGACAGCTTTTTAGTTATCTTAATCAAGATAAAAACACCCAGTTTCTTGTTTTATATACTTCGAAATTTGAAAATGATGAATTTAATTATAACAATCTAATTGTACAAATAAAGGATAGAAAAGAAGACATAGACAAAAAACCAGAGCAATTAAAACAAGAAAATATTAAACTGTATAAATGGGCTAATAATAAACAAGAGTTATTTGAGGTTTGGAAAGAATCGTTTAATAAATATTTCCATTTCAATGGAAATTTTGATACTGACGCAAATGCTTATTCGCTTGAATTAAAATCTTTGAAAAAGAAGAATCTTAAAAACCTTGATGATGCAAAAGGTTTGTTTAACAAATTTGCAGAGATTTTAAGACATAATAATATCTCAGATAATGCTAACGCATTTAATCGGGTGCTTTCATTATTTCTTTGTAAAATAGTAGATGAAGAAAAAAACGATGAAGATGTTTTGCATTTTCAGGTAAAAGAAGATGAAGAATACGAACACATCATTGACCGTTTACAAGCACTATATCAAATAGGAATGAAAAAACTGAATGAAGAAATTATTTATTACTCAGAAGAAGATATACATAAAATTATTAAGTTATATCCAAAGCAAATTCCGATTGAAAAAGTTAAAGATATTTTTATGGAATTAAAATATTATACCAACAATGAATTTGCATTTAAAGAAGTTCACAATAAAAAATTATTTATTCAAAATGCTCGTGTATTAGTTGAAGTGATGAAACTCATTCAAAATTATAAATTCCGTTTTACAAGTAAACAGCAGATTTTAGGCGACTTTTTTGAATTAATGCTTAATCATGGGGTTAAGCAATCCGAAGGACAATTCTTCACACCTATTCCAATTGTAAGATACATTATTTTATCGCTTGGTTTTGAAAATATTATCAGTAAAAAAATCAAAGAGGATGATATTGAATTTTTACCTAAAATACTTGATTATGCCTGTGGTGCTGGACATTTTTTAACTGAAAGTATTGAAGAACTTCAACAAATTTTAAAAACCATTGATACATCAGAATTATCTTTGGAATTAAAAAGAAAAGTTAAGAAATACCGAGCAGGTACTGAATGGGCAGAAAATTTTATTTTTGGAATAGAAAAGGATTATCGCCTTGCCAGAACATCGCAAATTGCTTGTTACATTAATGGTGATGGTGAAGCAAATATACTTTTTGGTGATGGTTTGGAAGAACACGACAGATTGAAATTAGAAAATAAAAAATTTGATGTTGTTATAGCAAATCCGCCATATTCTGTTGAAGCATTCAGAAATTATTTGAATGTTGGAAGAACTCATTTTGATTTATTCGAATCGTTAACCGAAAGAAGCAAAGAAATTGAAGTATTATTTATCGAACGAACCAAACAAGTTTTAGCCGATGGAGGTTTAGCAGGAATTATTTTACCTTCATCGATATTAAGCAACACAGGGCTTTATTCAAAAGCAAGAGAAATTTTATTAAAGTATTTCGAAATAAAAGCAATTACCGAATTAGGAAGTAAAACATTTATTGCCACAGGAACTACAACGGTTATATTATTTCTAAAACGCAGAGATGATGACTTTTTAAAAGACCGTAAATATATTGTTGATGATTTGTTTAATAATATTAAATATGAAATAAATTTTAGATATATTGATGATAAAAAATTTTTAAAAATGTTTGTTGAGCATCGTGGTTTTGTTTTGGATGATTATAAACAATTTCTGAAATTAGAAATAAACGATAGATTATCAAAAACGGAAATGTTTAAAGAATATCGTAATGCATTTGATAATAGCACTGAAATAAAACAATTACAAACAAAAAATTACTTTAAAAATTTTTTAAAAGAGGAAAAAGAAAAAGAGATAAATAAGCGATTTTACGAATATTGCAAAGACATTGAAAAAGAAAAATTCCTGTATTTTATGCTTTGTTTAGGAGATGGAAATAAAAATATAGAGACAATAGAAGATTATTATAAATTTCAAAAAACAGTAATCGTAAAAACTGGAAAAGAAATTGATGAACAAAAGGAATATTTGGGTTACGAGTTTATTGGTAGAAAGGGATACGAAGGCATAAAAATAAACTTAGTTGGCGGTAAGATGTTTGATGATACTAATTATCAGAATCCTGAAAAAGCTAACAGTTACATTCGAAAAGCAATTCAAAATGTTGAAATTGAAAATATTTCGCCCGAACAGGAAAAATATGTTTCAGTTTTTAATATAGTTGATTTGATTGATTTTGAAAGAATTAGTTTCGAAAAGATAATAAACACAAATTCTTCAAAAAAAATTAAAATTGAAAGTAAATGGAATTTAGTCAAACTCGGTGATATTGCCGATATTCAAAGTGGTGGCACACCAGATACAAACGATAAAAAGAATTGGGATGGTAATATTTACTGGGCAACATTGGTTGATACCAAGGAAAAGTATTTGTATTCAACTCAACGAAAAATAACAGAACAAGGCTTGAAAAGTAGCAGTGCTAAATTACTGCCAGTTAATACAGTCATATTTTCAAGTAGAGCAACAATTGGAGAAGTAACAATTTCAAAAGTTGAAACAGCTACAAATCAAGGCTATAAAAATTTCATTTGCGATCCAAAGAAAATTCATTTTGAATATCTGTATTATATACTAAAGAAATGCACAAAAAATATTCAGTCGTTATCTTCTGGTGCTACATACGATGAAATTTCAAAAACAGAAATTAGTAACTTTAAAATTCCACTTCCACCTATCGACATTCAAGAAACTATTGTAAAAGAAATTGAATCAATTGAAAAGAGGGAAACGGATTGCAATTCAAGAATAAATGAATTGAAACGAGATATTGTTTCAATATCTGATAGCTTATATTCAAAATATTTAAAGAAAAAACTTGGGTCATTTTGTTTAGAACCTCAATATGGGGCTGCTGAAAAAGCAATTAAAGGGAACCCAGATACTGATTATCGTTATATTAGAATAACCGATATTGACGATGATGGAAATTTGTTAAATGAATTTATGACGGCTGAAAATATTGAAGAAAAATTCATTTTAGAAATTGGTGATTTTCTTTTTGCAAGATCTGGCAATACGGTGGGAAAAACATTTTTCTTTACAGGTCAGGTTGAGAAAGCTATTTATGCAGGTTATCTTATTAGGTTCAGACCTGATAGAACAGTTTGTTTACCCAAATATTTGGATATTGTTACTAAAAGCGATATTTATAAAGAATGGATTAAATTAAATATGGCAGGCGTTGCACAACCTAATATTAATGCTCAACAATATTCAAATTATGAAATCCCGTTACCTCAAATCGCCGAGCAGAAAAAACTTGTTGCAATTATTGAGAAAAACGAAAAAGAAATTGAAAAAATGAAAAATATTTTGATAAATATTAATTCTGAAAAAGAAGAGGTGTTGAGAAAATATTTATAATTCCAAGTTAAAATACAGGAATCAAAATATTTGCATTTATTCTATATTTTGAATTTTAACTAATATATATATTGTTTCTATTTTTGATAGAAACTTATTATCAAATAAAATTTTTTTAAAGAAAGGAATACAAAATGATTTTAAATAATTTTGAACAAATAAAAAAACTTGATTGTTCTAATATGTATGAACTAATTGCTAATTTTTCAGACCAATTTGAAGATGCAATAAAAATAACAGAAAAAGTAAAAGTAGAAAAAGATAATTCTATTAAAAATATTATTGTTGCTGGGATGGGTGGTTCAGCTATTGGTGGAGATTTGTTAAAAACTTATTTATCTAATGAAATTAAAATTCCAATAATGGTAATAAGAAATTATTCTTTACCAGAATTTGTTGATAAAGATACTTTGGTAATTGCTTGTAGTTATTCTGGAAATACTGAAGAAACTTTATCTTGTTATAAAGAAGCTCATCGTAAAAAAGCAAAAATAGTAGTAATTACTTCTGGTGGTAAATTAGAAAAACTTGCTTTAAAAAATAAAAATATATTAGTAAATATTCCCAAAGGAATGTCTCCAAGAGCTGCTTTAGGATATTTATTTTTACCTCAACTTATAGTTTTACAAAAAATGGGATTAATAAAAAATAAACAAATGCAAATTAAAGAATGTTTGTCTTGTTTTAAAAAACTTTTTGAGCAATATGCTATAGATAATCCATTAGAATCTAATTTGGCTAAACAAATGGCTTTAAAATTTCATAAAAAATTAGTGCTTGTGTACGGAGGAGTTCAAAAAATGGAACCAATAGTAATGCGATGGAAAGCTCAATTTAATGAAAATAGTAAAATGTGTGCTTTTTTTAATGTTTTTCCAGAATTAAATCATAATGAAATTGTAGGTTGGGAAACTCCTGCATCTTGGCTAAAAGATGTAATTGTCATTTATTTGAAAGATATTCAAGATCATAGTCGAATAAAATTAAGAATGGATATAACTGAAAAAGCAATTAAAAATAAAATAAAAGAAGTAGTTGAAATTAAATTTGCTGGAAAAAATGTTTTAACTCGATTATTTTCTTTTATTTATTTAGGTGATTTTATTAGTTTTTATTTGGCTATTTTAAATAATCAAGATCCAACAACAATTGAGCCGATTAATTATTTAAAAAACGAATTAGCAAAAATTAAATAAAGTGTTATGGATTTGATGTAGTTATAAATTAACAGATCGTGCTTGAACCCGACAATCTTGAACCGATGATTTTAATCGTCGGTCGATTCACCTACACAAACTCAAAATGAGAAATCTCTCATTCCAAACAGCTTTTGTTATTAAGCATTTTTGTCATTTCAAATGGCTTCTGTCATTTCGAAACGAAGAGATTGTGTCACAATTATATAAATTTGCTTTGTTAAAATATCGAAAAAAAAGAAAAAATAAGTTACAAAAAAAAATAAAAATGATATAATCTTTTTGTAATAATAAATAAAAACAAAAGAAGATAATATCATGGCATACAAGTGCGGGAATCGTTCTCAATCGAATTTATTTTCATCAAGCATTGAGACACGGTCTCGTTGAAGAATATGTGACAAAAAATGATCCAGTGCGAGTATATGATGCATTTGTAGAATCACTTAATTTAAGAAAACTTGGAATAATATTACAAAATGGTCGGGTTGGAAATTCAGCATACAATCCCAAGTTTATGATCAAACTATTAGTATATGGATGTTCGTATGGTATAAGAAGTTCACGAAAAGCAGAAAGATCTGTTCCCATAATCTATCATTTATCTGGCTTTTATGATCGCCAGACCATAAAACCATAGCAGAATTTAGAAAAAATAACAAAAAAGCACTCAAAAACATATTGAAACAATGTGCAAAATTATGTATCAAACTTGATTTAATAGAAGGCAATACATTATTTATTAATGGCAGTAAAATAAGAGCCAAGATTCAATAAACAATAGTTGGACTAAAGAAAAATGTGAAAAATATCTTGTAAAGATAGATGAACGAATAGAATCAATACTAAGTTGAATTTAAAATGATAACAAAGGCGCACAAGAAGGAGGCGACGAAAATTCCTCTGTGCGAGAACACGCAATGTATTAAAGAATTCCACCCCTGTCCTATAACGGACACCCCCGCCAGCGGGGGGGGACATAAGAAGCCGTAACGAAGCCAACATCGTTAGCGTTTAAATGCGACTTTGGGATTAAACGAAATCTTGGAGTTCAATCATTCTTGCTACGAGGGCTTGATAGGGTTAAAGCAGAAATGTCGTTGTTTTCAAGTTGCTTTAATATAGCCAGAATGATTACAATATTTGGTGTTATAGGACTCATTGAGAAACTTACAAGTATGTAGAAACAAGAAAACCAATGTTTCTATACCTAATTGTTATCAAAAATGTATTTTGTAATGACTTTGTAGCACTTTTAAAATTATTCACAAGATAATTTTGAATTTTGTTTTAATTTTTGCCTTATTTTGTTTTTAATTGTGACACAGCAGAAACAAATCCCTGCAACTACAATATTTTTTTTATTTTTTAATTTGTCCCCCGCTGGCGGGGGTGTCCGTCAGGACGGGGGTGGAATTCCCTATTTCAACATCAGCATTTTTTTACAATTTTGTGTTTTGTTGTCAATAATTGTTTCATAAAAATACATTCCTGATGAAACTTCTTTTCCCAAATTATCTCTTCCATCCCAATATACTGAATTATTTGCATTATTTGTAATTACTTCTCTTATTACTTGTCCAAGGATGTTATATATTTTTATTTTTATATTTTGGGATTTGTTGTTTGTTATTTCTATTGGTATATAACATTCTGGATTAAATGGATTTGGGTAATTTAATGTGTTTATTTTTGAATTATTTGCTATTTTATCAATAGTATTTCCATCATCTCCAAGAATACTTATGCTTCCACCCATTATTAGCCACATATACCCTGTTCTCTAATACACATACGCTTGGATACTTTCCAACAGTTATATTTGTCACTGCATTATTATTTGCTTTGCTGTATCTATTATCGAAACACTACTACTACCACTATTAGCCATATATACCTTATTTCCTAATACACATAATGCTCCTGGATTTAATCCATTTACTTTATTTCCTTCAGGAATAAGATTTATAGTATCAACAACTTTCCATTTTCCATAACTTATATTTATTATTACACATAATAAAATTACTAAACTTAAAAAAATTTTTTTAAACATGTTTGCTCCTTTTCACTTTTTTTTAAAGATACTACATCTTATTTTTTAAACAAAAGATTTAAAATGTCATTCCAAGTAACTACTAAAGCTAAACTAATAAGAAGATAAAATCCAATTTGTTGAATTACATTTTTTGTTTTTAAAGAAAAATCTTTTTTTCTTATTCCTTCTATCATTAAAATAGTAATTTGTCCACCATCTACCATTGGAATAGGTAAAAGATTAAATATGGCTAAACTTATGCTAATAAAAGCTAAAATATTAAGTAAATTTGTGAACCCTTCTTTTGCTTGTTTGCCAATTATTTTACTAATTCCAAGAGGTCCAGAAACAGCTTTAAAAGAAACTTCTTTATTAATTAATTTCCAAATACCTATATAAGTCATTTTAGTTAATTGAATAATAGAATTTCCAGATTCTATTATTGCTTTTCCAAATCCATATTTTTTAATTATTGTTTCGGGCTGAATTCCTATAATACCTATTTTTTGATTATTTACAACATATACTTGAGGAATAACTTGTTTTTCTAAAAAATTATTTTGTCGTTGAATTACAAAAGTTAATTTTTTATTTGCATTTTTATGAACAATATCTGCCATTTGATACCATTGTGTAATTGTTTGATTATCTATTTTTGTTATTATATCTTGAGGCATAAATCCAGCTTTTGCAGCAGGTGTATTTGGTTTAATGCTTCCTATTTTAGCAGAAACATAAGGACCAATTTCTTCTTCACACAATGTACTTAAAGAAATATTTTTTTCAAAAGGAATTATTTTTTCTAAATATTGATTTTCTCTTAAAATTTTAAAATGCAATCCTTTTTTTCCACTTAATAAAATTGTTTTTTTAATATCAGTCCATTTTTCTACTTTATTTTCATTAATTGAAATAATTGTATCTTCTATTTGAATTCCAGATTTTTCAATAATAGAATTTGTTTTTATATAACCAACTTTAGTAGTATTAAAAGAAGCTGGAATTTCAACACCTTTTATGAAAAGAAAAGAATAAATTAAATATCCCAAAATAATATTCATTAAAGCACCAGCAATATATACAAAAATTTGTTGAATTTTTGTTTTAGAAGATAATTCATAAGAAGCATTTGTTGAATTTTTCATATCGTCGCCTGCTGGTTTTACATATCCGCCAAAAGGAATTAAAGCAATTTGGTATATTGTATCATTATATTTTTTAGAAATAAGTTTTGGTCCAAAGCCAAGAGAAAAAATTTCTACTTTTACCTTTGTTAATCTACAAGCTATAAAATGTCCTAATTCATGAACAAAAATTAAAATACCAAATGTGAAAAAAATTGCTAATAAAGAAATCATTTAAACCCCTTTTATTTTAAAAATTTAGATATTTTAATTTCCTAATTTTAAAACATCTATTCTTACTTTTATAATTCCTTTTTGTATCATTTGAAGTTTTTGGGCTGCTTTTTTAGATACATCAATAATTCTATTTCCAGAAAAAGGCCCACGATCATTTATTTTAACAATTACTGCTTTTTCATTATTTAAATTAGTTATTTTTACAATAGTTCCTAAAGGAAGTGTTTTATGAGCTGCAGTAAGATCATACATATTAAATTTTTCTCCACTTGCAGTTTTTTTACCATGAAATCCTGGGCCATACCAAGAAGCTGTTCCAACAAAACTTTTTAATGTTGTAGGTTGTTGATATTGTTTAACACAACCTATTGAAAATAATGATAATAAAATCAATATTGCAAAACATTTTTTCATTATTTTTCTCCTTTACTTTAAAGTTCCAATTAATTCTTGAATATTTTTAATTTTATTTTTATTCAAATATTTTTCTATTCCTTTAATTATATCTAACATTGTATTTGGATTAATAAAATTAGCTGTACCTATAGCAAGAGATGATGCACCTGCTAATATAAATTCTAAAGCATCTTCAGTATTCATTATTCCACCCATTCCAATAATTGGAACTTTTACTACAGAAAATACTTCCCAAACTAATCTTAATGCAATTGGTTTAATACAATGACCTGAAAGTCCTCCTATTTTTTTATCAAAAACTGCTTTTTTTGTAGTTAAATTAATAGCCATTCCTTTTATTGTGTTGATTAAAGAAATTGCATCAGTACCTGCTTGTTCAGCTTTTTTAGCTATTAATTTAATATCTGTAACATTAGGAGAAAATTTGGTAATAATAAACAAAGATGTTGATTTACGGATTTTAGAAATTAAATCATAAACTTTATTTGGACTTTCTGCCCAAATAGTTCCAGATTTTACATTTGGGCAAGAAATGTTTATTTCTAATCCAATTATTCCAGGTATTTTATCTAATATTTTAGATAAATCAACATATTCTTCTAAATTTTTTCCAGCAATACTTACAATTATTTTTGAATTTAATTTTTGCAAAGAAGGTAATTTTTTTTCAAGGAATACTTCTATCCCTGGATTTTGTAATCCAATAGAATTCAAAAGTCCTTGTTCTTGTTCAATAATTCGAGGAGGTAAATTACCTTCACATGGTTTTAAAGTAATAGTTTTAGTAACAAATGCTCCAAGTTTTGGAATAATTTTACAACTTGTTTCTTCTAAATCATAAGTACCTGAAGCATTCATTATTGGATTAGGTAAAATAATTTTACCTAATTTAGTTATTAAATTTGACATTAAAATTCTTATTTTTTATAATCCATAATCACTTATTTAAAATGATTTTAAAAGGATTTTTAATATATAATATAATTTTTTATACTATCCATTTTGTATGGAAAAATTGACCTCTTGGACAATCAGTTCTTTCATAAGTATGAGCACCAAAATAATCTCTTTGAGCTTGAAGTAAATTTGCAGGTAATCTATCACATCGGTAACTATCATAATAAGCTAATGCTGAAGAAAAAGCTGGAATAGCAATACCAAGTTTTGTTGCAGTAATAACAACATCTCTCCATTTTTTTTGGCTTTTTTTAATTATTTTATTAAAATATGGATCTAATAATAAATTATCTAAATTTGGATTTTTCTTGAAAGCATTTTTAATTTTTTCTAAAAATCTTGCTCTAATAATACAACCATTTCTCCACATTAAAGCAATATCTCCAAAATCAAGTCCCCAATTATATTCTTTTGTAGCAGCTTTCATTAAAGCAAATCCTTGAGCATAACAACATATTTTAGAAGTATATAAAGCTATACGAATAGATTCAACAAATTTTTCTTTATCTCCTTTAAAACTAACATTAGAAGGTCCGGAAAGTATTGAAGAAGCATTTACTCTTTCGTCCTTTATTGCAGAAATACAACGAGCAAAAACAGCTTCTGCAATAGTAGGTACTGATATTCCTAAATTTAAAGCAGATTCTGATGTCCATTTTCCAGTACCTTTTTGTCCAGCAGTATCTAAAATCATTTCTACTAATGGATTTTTAGTTTTATCATCTTTTCGAGCTAAAATATTTGCTGTAATATCAATAAGATATGAATCCAAATCTCCTTCATTCCATTTTTTGAAAATTTCTGCAAGTTCATTACTATTTAAACCAAGAACATTTTTTAGTAAAGAATATGCTTCACAAATAAGTTGCATGTCTGCATATTCAATTCCATTATGAGTCATTTTTACAAAATGACCAGCACCATCAGGTCCTACATAATTACAACAAGGAACTCCATTTGGAGCTTTAGCAGATATTTTTTGAAAAATATTTTTAAGTTTTTTCCATGCTTCTTTATGACCACCAGGCATAATACTTGGTCCTTTTAAAGCACCTTCTTCTCCACCAGAAACTCCAGTTCCTATAAAATACAAACCATGATTTTCACATTTTTTGCATCTTCTAATAGTATCTGGATAATAAGAATTTCCACCATCAATTAAAATATCGCCTTTTTCTAAAAAAGGAATAAGTTGATCCATAAAATCATCTACTGGAGAACCAGCTTTTACCATTAACATAATTGTTTTAGGAACAGATAATGAATCTATAAATTCTTGTATTGAATGAGTACCGATAATATTTTTTCCTGATGCTTTATTTTGCATAAATTGATCTACTTTTTCTACTGTTCTATTAAAAACTGCTACAGTATATCCATTACTTTCCATATTAAGAACTAAATTTTCGCCCATTACTGCTAATCCAATTAAACCTATATCTGCTTTTTTTTGCATTTATTGCTCTCCTTTTTTTAAATATTATAAAAGTTTGTTTTTATTTCAGCATTAGCATTTTTTTACAATTTTGTGTTTTGTTGTTTATAATTGTTTCATAAAAATACATTCCTGAACTTACTTCTTTTCCTAAATTATCTCTTCCATCCCAATATACACTACTATTTGCATTGTTTGTAATTACTTCTCTAACTACTTGGCCAAGTATATTATATATTTTGATTTTGATATTTGAGATTGAAGATTTGTTATTTGGAATTTCTATTGGAATATAACATTCTGGATTAAATGGATTTGGGTATGAAAATGAAATTTTATTTTTCTTTGAATTTGTCAAAAGTTCGCTAATATTATTTCCATCATCTCCAAGAATACTTATGCTTCCACTATAATAATTAGCCACATAGACTTTATTTCCTAATACACATAATGCTTCTGGATTACTTCCAACACTTATATTTGTTACTGAATTGTTATTTGCTGTATCTATTATTGAAACACTATTACTATAATAATTAGCCACATATACCCTGTTTCCTAATACACATAATGCTTTTGGATTTAATCCAACACTTATATTTGTTACTGAATTGTTATTTGCTG
>JBDRGX010000116.1:0-7645 GCA_043817485.1 bacterium | reverse complement strand
AAAAATTAACATTTCTATTTAGTAATTATCGTTAACATTTTGATTTAGTAATCACAACAAATAAAAAAAACTTGACTTTTTAAATTTGTTTTGTTTTATTTTACACTTTATCAAAAAATTAGATAGTATGAAAATTAAGTAATATTCAAAATGATAACAAATCTAATATAATTAGCATTTGAATACAACTTGGTATAAAAAATTAAAAAGTATGAAATTAATTAGGAGATTTTAAAAATGGAAGAAAAAGAAGTAATTGAAAAAGAAGATGTAGAAGAGAAAGAAGAAGAAAAAGAAATTACTTTATCCTTAAAAGAATATGAAAAAATACAAGAAAATATACATCAATTAGAAGAAGTAAATGATAAATATTTAAGATTATTAGCAGAATTTGATAATTTTAAAAAAAGAACAATTAAAGAAAAAGCAGAGTGGTTTAAATTTAGTAATACATCTTTGTTAAAAGAAATTTTTCCAATAATTGATAATTTTGAAAGAGCTTATGAATCTATAGAAAAAAAAAATGATTTTGAATCTTTATCTTCTGGTGTAAAAAATATTTTAAATGATCTTTGTTTATTTTTAGAAAAAAATGGTGTAAAAAAAATTGAAGCTATGGGTAAAAAATTTGATCCTCATTTACATCATGCTATTTTAATGGAAGAAACTACAGAATATGAAGATGAAGAAATTATAGAAGAAATTCAAAAAGGTTATATTTTAAATGAAATTGTAATAAAACCATCTTTAGTAAAAGTAGTTAAAAATAGAAAGGAGAATATGTAATGTCAAAAGTAATTGGTATTGATTTAGGAACTACTAATTCAGTAGTATCTATTATGGAGGGTGGAGAACCAGTAGTAATTGCTAATGCCGAAGGGTCTCGATTAACTCCATCTATAGTTGCTTATACTAAAAAAAATGAAAGATTAGTTGGACAAATAGCAAAAAGACAATCTATTACTAATTCAGAAAATACAATATTTTCTATAAAAAGATTTATGGGTAGACATTATGATGAAGTGACAGAAGAAATGAAAATAATTCCTTATAAAATAATAAAAGGATCTGCTGGTGAAATTAAAGTAAAAATACAAGATAAAGAATATACTCCTCCAGAAATTTCAGCAATGATATTACAAAAATTAAAACAAACTGCTGAAGATTATTTGGGAGAAAAAGTTACACAAGCTGTAATTACAACACCTGCATATTTTAATGATAGTCAAAGACAAGCAACTAAAGATGCTGGAACTATTGCTGGATTAGAAGTGCTTCGAATAATAAATGAACCAACAGCAGCAGCATTGGCTTATGGACTTGATAAGAAAAAAAATGAAAAAATTGCTGTATATGATCTTGGTGGAGGAACTTTTGATATTTCTATTTTAGAAATAGGTGATGGAGTTTTTGAAGTAAAATCTACTAATGGAGATACTCATTTAGGTGGAGATGATTTTGATCAAGTAATTATGAATTGGATAGTAGATGAATTTAAAAAACAAGAAGGAATAGATTTAAAAAAAGATAAAATGTCTTTACAAAGATTAATAGAAGCAGCAGAAAAATCTAAATGTGAACTTTCTACAACTGGACAAACTGAAATCAATTTACCTTTTATTACTGCAACACAAGAAGGTCCAAAACATCTTAATATTACTTTAACTCGTGCTAAATTAGAACAAATTACTAATCATCTTGTAGAAAGAACTATAGAACCTTGTAAAAAAGCATTAAAAGATGCTGGATTAACAGCAAAAGAAATAGATGAAGTTGTATTAGTTGGTGGAATGACTCGAATGCCAAAAGTTCAACAAATAGTTAAAGACTTGTTTGAAAAAGAACCTCATAAAGGAGTTAATCCAGATGAAGTAGTTGCTATTGGTGCTGCTATTCAGGGTGGTGTTTTATCTGGTACTGTTAAAGATGTACTTTTGTTAGATGTAACTCCTCTTTCTTTAGGAATTGAAACATTGGGATCAGTATTCACTAAATTAATTGAAAGAAATACTACTATTCCTACTAAAAAATCTCAAGTTTTTTCTACAGCAGCAGATAGTCAAACTGCAGTTACTATTCATGTACTTCAAGGAGAAAGAGAAATGGCTATGGATAATAGAACATTAGGAAGATTTGATTTAATAGGCATTCTTCCAGCTCCAAGAGGTATTCCTCAAATAGAAGTAACATTTGATATTGATGCAAATGGAATTGTTCATGTATCTGCTAAAGATTTAGGTACAGGAAAAGAACAAAAAATTAGAATTCAACCTTCTGGTGGTTTAAATAAAGAAGAAGTTGAAAAATTAGTAAAAGAAGCAGAATCTCATTCTGAAGAAGATAAAAAGAAAAGAGAATTAATTGATATTAAAAATCAAGCAGATGCTTTAGTTTATTCTATGGAAAAGGGCTTAAAAGAATATGGAGATAAGGTAGATGAAGTAGAAAGAAAAAATATTGAAGAAGCAATGAATGATTTAAAAAAAGATATGGAAACTAATGAAATAGAAAAAATTCAAAAAGGATTGGAAAAACTTACACAAGTATCTCATAAATTGGCTGAAGCAATATATTCAAAAACCCAACAACAAACTTCTGAACAAACAGAATCTCAAAATTCTAATGAAAATGAAGATAAAAAGGATGAATCAAAAAAAAATAATGATGATGTAATAGATGCAGATTATAAAGAAGTAAAAGAATAAATTTATAAAAATTTTTTTTGTTAAATAAATTGTTATTTTTATAAAATTAAGTTTTTTGTAAAAAATTAATAATTGAAAGAAATATGTCTAAAGAAAAAATAGAAAATAAAATTGATTTAAGAAAATTAAAACCTTTAATTAATCTTGGAAAAGAAAAAGGTTTTATTGATTATCAAAAAATATATAAATTTGTTGGAAAAGAAGTATTTTCTGCCGAAGAAATGGATAAAATTTTTATTTATTTTGATAAATTGGGTATTAAAGTTGGTGATTTTGAAAATAAAAATGAAAACAAAAATAAAGAAATTGAAAAAGAAAATAATGTTTTAAACAATAATGAAAATGAAGAAATTGAAAAAGATTTAAAAGATAGATTAGAAAAAAAAGTTGAATTTGATAATTTTTCTAAAATGTATTTTAAAGAAATGAGTAACTTAAAGCCATTAGAAAAAGAAATTGAAACTGAAATAGCAAAAAAAATTGATGATTATAAAAATAAAATAAAAAAAATGATTTTTGGAACAGTTATATCCTTAAAAGAAATAGAATTTTTAACTGATATAATAAAACAAAAAAATACAAAAGTGGAAAATATTATACATTTAGATTATGAAGGAATATGGACTGGTGAAGAAAAAAATTTTTTAAAAAAGAAAGTAAAAAATACATTACACAAAATAATTTTAGAACAAGAAAAACTTGATAAATTGTGTAAAAAAGTAAATTATAGTCAAATAAATGAAAAAGAAAATGAAAAGTTATTAGAAACTATTAATTTTAAAAAAGAAAAAATTATTAATATTTTTTTGAAATTAAATTTGAATAATTATGAAATTAAAAAAATAGTTGATATATTTAAAGAAACAGGAAAAAAAATAGAAGAACTTCAAGAAGAAAATAAATTAATTTTACAAAAAGAAAAAATTGAAGAAAAAGATATTGATGAAATAATAAAAATACTTTATGAAGAAAAAAAAAAATCATCTAAAAATAATTTTAATATTGATTCAGAGAAATTTAAAAAAATAAATAAATCTATAAAAAGTAATATCCATAGTATAAAAGAAATGGAAAAAAAAATGAAACTTAGTGCTTTAGAAATTGTAGATATTGTAAAAGAAATAAAGCAAGCAGAGGAAAAAATACATGAATTAAAAATGAAATTAGTAAAATCTAATATGCGATTAGTAATCAGTCTTTCCAAAAAATATATGAATAGGGGTTTAGAATTTTTGGATTTAATTCAAGAAGGGAATATTGGTTTAATAAAAGCATCTGATAAATTTGAATATAAAAGGGGTTATAAATTTAGTACTTATGCTACATGGTGGATTAGACAATCAATTGCAAGAGCAATTGGTGAGCAATCAAGAATAATTAGAATTCCAGTTCATATGAATGAATTAATAAATAAAATTATAAGAACTTCAAGAAAACTTTTGCAAAAATTTGGTTATGAACCAAAAGTAGAAGAAATATCTAAAGAATTGTCTATTCCCGTAGAAAAAGTAATTTCTATTTTAGAAGTTTCTCAATTAGCAATTTCTTTAGAAGTTCCTATTGGAGAAGATAATGAATCTCATTTAGGTGATTTTATTGAAGATAAATCTGCTTTTTCACCAGTTAAAGAAACTACTTCTAAATTATTTAGGCAAGAGTTGTTGAAAGTTATAAGTACTTTAAGTAACAAAGAAGAGAAGATAATTAAATTAAGATTTGGAATTGAAGATGGATTACCTCGAACGCTTGAAGAAATTGGATATATGTTTAATGTAACAAGAGAAAGAATTAGACAAATTGAATCTAAAGCTTTTACAAAACTTTCGCATCCATCAAGAAACGAAAGATTAAAATGTTTTTTAGAATAATTTAGGGCCTATAGCTCAGTTGGCAGAGCCACCGGCTCATAACCGGTCGGTCCCTGGTTCGAATCCAGGTGGGCCCACCAATTTTTTTATTGGGCGATTAACTCAGTGGTTAGAGTGCCATCTTCACAAGGTGGAAGTCATTGGTTCAAATCCAGTATCGCCCACCAGTGTTGATTCCAAGTTGCAATTAAAATAAAATATTGCAAACTACCAAAATTAAAATACAAATATCAAATGTTTTTATTATGTTGTTTTGAATTTAGAATTTTGATCATTTGGATTTCGATTTTTTTTTATGTATTTAGGTAGTTTTTTTTATTCTGACTTCCATTTACAATGTATTTCTGTCATTCGAATTTGTTTCGAATTTCGATATTCGTTTTTTCTTTATTATAGGACATAAGGGAGAGCTATCCTAATGGTAAGGAACCTGACTTGAAATCAGGCGCCCCTAAAGGGCTTGGGGGTTCAAGTCCCTCGCTCTCCGCCAGTTTTTTTCAATTTTTATAGATATGGATAAGCAAGAAATAAAAATTTCAATTAAAAATTGATTTTAAATGGAGAGATGGCCGAGTGGCTTAAGGCAGCTGCCTGCTAAGCAGTTGAGGGATTAATTTCTCTCCCTGGGTTCAAATCCCAGTCTCTCCGCCATTTATTAAAATGAGGTATAATTTTGTGTATGAATATGAAAAATTTATGTATGAAGCTTTAAAAGAAGCTTATAAAGCTTATGAAAAAAATGAAGTTCCAATAGGTGCTGTAGTAGTTCAAGAAAATAAAATAATTGGAAGAGGATATAATCAAGTAGAAAATTTGCAAGATTCAACAGCCCACGCAGAAATGATTGCTATTACAAGTGCTGCATCTTATTTAAAAAATTGGCGATTAAATAATACTATTCTTTATACAACTGTTGAGCCCTGTCTTATGTGTTTAGGAGCATTATTTTTATCTCGTATTCCAATTCTTGTTTATGGAACAAATAATGAAAAAAAAGGTACTTATGAAGTAGATTATCATATTAAAAGTGCTTCTTTGAAAATCATTAAAGGTATTTTAAAAGAAGATTCTCAAAAATTATTAAAGCAATTTTTTCTGAAACAAAGGAAAAAGGAGAAATAAGTATGGAAAAATTTATATTATTTTTAGTTGTTGTAAGTTTAATAATTTATTATATTCAAAAAATAAGTTTATTAAAAAAATCAGACAAATTTGGAAAAGTTATTGATATTTCTTCAAATTTATCTAAAATGAAAATAGTTTTTATTGCAATAATTGTTTTTATAATTATTTTTTTTCTTTCGAGCATTAGAATTATTCCCGTAGGTCATAGATTAGTGGTATTTAATAATATTACTAAAAATATTTTTAGTGTAGGACAAGGAATAAATTTTGTAATGCCAGGAGTAATAGTTACAAAAATGTATGATGTGAGAATGCAAGAATATACAATGAGTGGAAAAATAGGAGAAGGAAAAAAAACAAATTGGGATGATAGTTTATGGTCTCCAACTAAAGAGGGCTTACAAATAGGAATTGATTTAACTTGTTGGTATAGATTAAATCCGAAAAAAATAACAAAAATTCATAATGAAATTGGTCCTGATTTTGAAGAAAAAATTATTAGACCAACTATTAGATCAATTGTAAGATTAGTAATTTCTGAATATGAAGTAATGGATATTTATTCAGAAAAAAGAAGCAATGTTCAAGATGAAATAAATAAAAGAATAAAAATTAAATTAGAAAAAAATGGCTTTATTGTTGATGATGTTATTTTAAGAGATGTTTTGTTTACAGCTGATTTTGCTAAATCAATTGAAGAAAAACAAGTAGCTCAACAAGAAGCTAAAAAAATGGATTTTTTAATAGAAAAAGAGAGAAAAGAAGCTGAAAGAAAAGTAATTGAAGCAGAAGGAAAAAAAAAATCAATTAATATTATTAATGAAGCATTAAGAAACAATCCAAATTATATTAAATATCTTTATGTAGAAAAATTAAGTGATAAAATTTCTGTTATCGTAAGCGATCAATCTACAATTATGGATTTAAAAGGATTAATAAAAGAAAAATAATTGGAGAGATGGCTGAGCTGGCTGAAAGCGCACGACTCGAAATCGTGATTTCCTTTATTGGAAACGGGGGTTCAAATCCCTCTCTCTCCGCCAGTTAATTTTCAAAAAAAATAATTTTAAATGGAGAGATACCGAAGTGGCTGTAACGGGCTCGCCTGGAGAGCGAGTTGGGGGAAACTTCACGTGGGTTCGAATCCCACTCTCTCCGCCATTTTTTCCAGTTAAAATTTTAATCAAAAAATACCGCCTTTTTTTCAATGTTCATCATTCTCTATCGCCTCCTTGAATACTTCATATTTTTTTATATTTTTCATAGTATTTCATTTATAATAACTTTCTTTTATATGGAATTAACATTTTGATTTAGTAACCACACAAATAAAAATAAAAACTTGACAAAGAAAATGGGAAACAATAAAAAACAAACACGAGAAGAAATAGAAAAGTGGAAATAAAAAATTAATTTTAGAAAATGATTTTATAAATAAAGCAAAAAAAAAGAAATTCTATAAAGAAATATTTTAAATTGCAGATTTTAGATTGAGAAGAAAACCAAAATCTAAAATTCAATTAAGAAGTTAGAAAAAAGAATTCAAGAGGACAATGAAAATAAATGATTTTTTTTTGAATTTTTAAGCACTTGAATTCTGGTTTTTATCACATATTTTTTAGTAAATGACAACAATTTTAGATGATAAACAAGGAGAAATCAAATGCCGATAATAGCAAAATTTTACGGTATTCTTATTAAAATGTACTTTAAAGAACATGGAATTCCCCACTTTCATGCCATTTATGGAGAATACAACGGAGTTTTTGAAATTGAAACCTTGAATATGATTGAAGGGGATATTCCTGGTATTGTCAAAAATAATATGAAAGAATATGATAAAAAAAACAGGAAATTTATTTAATTTTTCAGGAGATTTTTTTAAAAAATAAACAAAATTTAATATTTTCATATTTAGTAAAATTAACAATTTTAAAATAGAAATTT
>JBDRGX010000115.1:0-13736 GCA_043817485.1 bacterium | reverse complement strand
TAATTCAAAAATTGTATAAGAACGATAAGATAATAATTTAAAAACATAATTTTTTATTTTTTTTTCATTAAAATTTATATTCTGCACCTATTTTAAAATTAATTCCTTTTTTTGAAAAACCAAATTCATCTATAAAGTTTTTATTATTTAATAAATTTTCACCATTTAAAAATATTGATAATTTAGAAAATATCTTTTTTTGAATTTTATTATTTATCACAAAGTAAAATGGAAGAGTTGTAGATGAATTTTTTTGTTCTCCT
This sequence comes from bacterium, assembly GCA_043817485.1. Lineage (GTDB taxonomy): Bacteria > JBDRGX01 > JBDRGX01 > JBDRGX01 > JBDRGX01 > JBDRGX01. The sequence goes on along the minus strand of JBDRGX010000115.1, from coordinate 13,473 downwards.
ACATATTTACTTTCTATGTTCCAATTAATTTTACTTCCATCATAATTTAATTTGGCTTCTAATTTATGTTTAGGAGAAAAAGGTAAGATTGAATTTGCTTTTTCATAAATATATTCTAAAGATTGATCTAAATTTTCTTTAATTATAATTTTTAATTTAAAATAAAGTTGGGTTTTGATGATATAATCTTTATTATATGGTTCAAATAAAAAGTTTTTATTTACGTCTTCCCAAATTATAAAATTATTTATATGAGAAAGTTGTAATCCAGAAATAGCAATTATATTATTTTTAATTTCTTGTTTTATTTGAAATTTTAACCAATTATTATTTTCTGAGTTAATTCTAAAATTTGGTTCAACATAATCATTTTTAAAATACAAATTATTAAAAAATGGTACATTTACAATTCCATCTTTTTCTAATTCTAAAAGAGTATTTTTAAAAAGAACATAAGATATTCTTATATAAGGAAACAAAATGGATTTTTTTGTTATGAAAAATTTTAGCCCTAAATTTAAGCCCATTTTTTCTGCAATAGGAGGAAAAATAATTTTCAAAAAAGCATTTGAAAAATTTTTATTATAAATTTCTTTTTCTTTTTCAGTAGAATCAATTAAAAAATTTGTTTCTATTTTATATAAAATATCTTTTTGGGTAAAATTACAATTTAATCCAAAATTAAAATTCGTATTTTCTGTAGAATAATTTAACTTATCAAAATTACTTTTGATATTAGTAAAAGATAAACAAAAGTTTTTTTCTTTTCCAAAATAAACAAAGCCATTAATTTTTGCTTGAATTTTTTTAATTTTAGAGTCTATGATAGAAGGTTCTTTTAATTTTTTACTAAATCCCATTAAATTTAAACAAAATGTTACATTAGATTTAGAAAAAAAACTTATTTCAGTTTGTATTTTTTCAAATCCTCTATTTTTAAAAAGATTTTTACATTCATCTTGAGTCATATATCCACTACTTTTTTCGAAATCTAAATCAATAATCCCATTGTATGTTTTTCTTTCTTGTCCATACATTGAATAAGTAGAAAATGTATTAAAACTTCCATAAGAAGTTTTATTTATAAAAAAATTATGTCGAAAAAGAAGATCATTTAATAAAGGCATTTGTTTTTCCATTTCTAAAGATTCTATTTCATAATCTTTTATAGAAAATTCAATTGGAAGTTCTTTATTAATGTCTTGTGTAAAGATTTTTTTATTTATATTAAAAGGTTTTGGGGTATATTCTCCAGAAATAACTATTTCTGGTAATTCAAAATTTGGCTTTTCTTGTTCACTTTCAATAATATTATTATCAGCATAAATAAAACTATTTAAAAAAATAAATAATATAAAAATAAAAATATTCAATTTAGTCCTTTACTTTTTCTAATTTTTCTATTTTTTTTCTACAAGCTTCTTTCCAACTTTCTTCATTTCCTGAATTATTTACAATTTTTTTATAAATTTTCAAAGATTCATTCCACATTTTAAGTTTTTCATAACATTCAGCTGCTCTATATTCTGCAGTTACAGCCCACATTCTATATTGTGGATATAAATAAGATACTTTTAAATACTCTGTAATTGCTTGTTTATATTGTCCATCAAATTCATAAGTATCTGCTAACCAATATTGAGATTCAGCACTACTTTCGCTTTTAGATGAAAATTCACATGCTTTTTTATAAGAATTAATAGTGTTAGGAATGTCTTTTTTATCTTTATAAGTAGACCCCATAGCCATCCAAGCATCTATTGCTATTTTTTGATTAGATTGTTTTGTTGTTAAACATTTAAAAGAAGAAATAGCTTTATCATATTGTTTTAATTCTTTAAAACATAAACCAATATTATATTGAGCATTGGAAGATGCTTCTTCATCAGAATAATTTTCTACAACTTTTTCATATTCTTTTATAGCATTATCATATTTTTTTTCTTTGTAAAAAGTATCTCCTATTTTTAATCCAGTATCAGAACAAAGAGTTTTGTTTTCTTTATAATAAGTAAAAATTTGCTGAAAAGTATTTCTAGCTTCTTCGAATTTTGAAAGTTCTGCATAACTTTGTCCTATCCAATATATAGATTCTGCAATAAATTTACTTTGAGGATACATTTTTTTTAAATTTTCATATTCTTTAATAGCTTGTTCATAATTTCTTTGAGAATAAAAATGTTCAGCAATTCGAAATTGAACATCATCTGCTAACTCAGAATTTGGATATTTTTTAACAAATGTTTGGGAAGCATCAATAGCCTCATTATATTTACCTAATTGATAATAACACCACTCAATATTATATGCAGCATCGTCAGCAAAATTTCCTTTTTGGTCAATTTTAATAATTTCTTTATATTTTTCTAATGCTTCTTCATATTGTTTAAGATTGTAAAAACAATCTCCTATTTTAAAATAAGATTGAATAGATACAGAAGATTTTGGATAATTTTGAATTATATTATTAAATGAAGTAATTGCATCTGTGAAAGATTTAATTCTAAAATAACATTGTCCAATTAAAAATTGAGCAGATGGGATTAATTCATTATTAGAATATTTTTGTGTAAAATTTTTCATTGCAGTAATACATTCTTGAAATTTCTCTTGTTGATATAAACATTCACCAATAGAATAAAAAGCGTTATTACAAAGATTATTTTTAGAAAAAGAAGAAATAAGTTTGTTATAATAATTAATGGCATCATCATAATTTTTTAAAGAAAAATATCCATTTCCAATAACATAATAACATGTTGGAATAAAAGAATTTTTTGGATAATTTTGAATTACATTTTTAAAAGAATTTATAGCATTTTCATAAGATTTCATTTTATAGTATGACCAAGCAATGCCATAATCAGCTTTTTCTTTTAAATTATTTTTTTCTTTTACTTTTTTATATTCTATTATTGCTTCTGAATATTTTTTAGATGTATATAAAGATTCTGCTAAATAAAATTGTGCTTCTGGAATAAAAGAAGAATTTGGATATTTTTTAATTAAAAATTCAAAAGTATTTTGCGCTTCTTGTCTTTTTTCTTGAGTAGTAAATATATTTGCCATTTTATAAAGAGCATCATCAGCTATTTCGCTTAAAACATATTCTTCTGTAATTTTTTTATAAAATTGTAATGCTTTTTCATAATTTTTCTTTTTATATTCTATATCTCCTAACATAAGAAAAGATGATGCTTTCCATTCTGCTTGAGGATATTTTTGCATAAGTTCATTTAATATAGAAGTAGTTTTTTCATAATTATTTTCTTCAAAAAAACTTTTTCCTAAACCAAATATAGCTACTGGAATTTTTTTATTTTTAGGAAATTTGTTTATAACATTTTGATAAATTTCTCGAGATTCCGAAAATCTTTTTTGATAAATCAAACATTCTCCTATATGGCAAAGTATAGTAGGAATCAAAGAATCTTCTGGATAATTTTTAAGAAAAGTTTTAAATTCTTGTTCAGATTTTTTATAATCTTTTAAACAAAGATAAGCATAAGCTATTGAATATTGAGAAGAAAGACATAAATTACTTTTTGGGAAAAAATTAATTACTTTTTGATATTGAGGAATAGCATTTTCTAATTGATCTAATTTATAAAAACATTCTGCAATGAAATATTGAATATCATCACCAAAATTTATTTTTTTATATTTTTGCTCAATTCTTTGAAATTCTGCTAATGCTTGGTTATAAAGCCCTTGTTTATATAAACTTTGTGCTTTATAATACCTTACTTGTAATTCAACTGAATTTTCAAGATTTAAAGAAAGTGCTTTATTAAAAAAATCAATGGATTCCGAATGTTTTTGTAATTTAAAAAAAGAAAGTCCAACAGTATAATAAGTATAAGAAAGATATTTGGAAGAAGGAAAATTTTTAATAAGAGTTTTTAAATTATCAATAGAATTTTGATATTCTTTTTTTTGGAAATACGATTCACCAATCCAATAATATGCTGCATCTTTTAATTCATGGTTTGGAAAATCTTTAAGAAATTTATTATAATTTAAAATTGCTTGAATATAATTTTTTAAATTAAACCAACTTTCTCCAAGTCGAAATTCAATACTACTACAATATGAACTTTTAGGAAATTTGCTTAAAAATGTTTTGTATTCAGTAATGGCTTTATTATATTGTTTTTGTTTAAAAAAACATTCTGCATATAAATATAAAGTTTTTTCAATATAAATACCGTTTGGATATTGAGTAATGTATTTATTAAATTGATCTTCTGCAATTTCATGTAGACCATCATTAAAAACACTTAATCCAAATCTATATATTTTTTCTTCTTCTTCATTTCCAAATATTAAATTCATTGAAAAAATTAAAAAAAATAAAATTACTTTTTTCATAAAATTTATTCTGCTCCAAAACCAGTATATGCTCTTAATTTTTCAGATTCAAATTTTTCTTCAGCTGATTTTTCTTTAGATAAAAGAGAAACTATAATGCCTATAAGAAAAGCTAAAGTCATTGAAAATATAGCTGGATTTTTCATTGGGAAAATAGCTTTTGGCATATTATTGCTTAATTCTGTTTTTTTAATTTCCAATTGTTCTTTTTCTTGAACAATAAGAATTTGGGTGTCTTTTTTAATTTCCAATTCTTTAATTTTTTCTTGTGTTTTAGTTTCTAAATCTTTAATTTGTGTTTCTATACTAGCTTTTTCTTTTGCATGAAAAATATCAACCCAAATAGTTGGGCTTAAAATAATAAGTCCTACTGCTAAAATAAGTCCTGTAAGTATACTTGCAACAGCTCCCTTTGTAGTAAATTTTTTCCATATAATAGATAAAAGAAGTGCTGGAAAATTAGCACTTGAAGCAATTGCAAAAGCAAGTCCTACCATGAAAGCTACATTTTGTCCTTTAAATAAAAGTCCTAATAAAATAGCTAAAATTCCAAGACATACAGTTGCAAGTTTAGCAATTTTAACTTCTTCTTTTTCAGAAGAACGACCACGTCTTATAACTCCTACATATAAATCATGAGAAAGAGTAGAAGCACCAGATAATGTTAATCCAGCAACAACAGCCAAAATAGTTGCAAAAGCAACAGCTGCAAGAAATCCAAGAAACATTGTTCCTCCAAGAGCTTCAGCAAGAAGAGGAGCTGCCATATTGCCACCTTTATCTATATTAGTAATAATTTTTTGTCCAATAAGAGCTGCAGCACCAAATCCAATAGTAACTGTAAGAATGTAAAAATACCCAATAAACCCTGTTGCGTAAAAAACTGATTTTCGTGCTTCTTTTGCATTTGGAACTGTATAGAATCTCATAAGAATATGTGGAAGTCCAGCTGTTCCAAATATAAGAGCAAGTCCTAATGAAAATGCTTCAATAGGACTACTAATAAGACCACCAGGAACAAGAAAAGAAGTAGTATATAAAGTTTCTACTTTTGCAAAAAGTTTTTCATAACTAAATCCAAATTTTGCAAGAGTAAGAAGTACGAGAACAGTAGCACCAAAAAGAAGTAAAACTGCTTTAATAATTTGAACCCAAGTTGTTGCAATCATTCCACCAAAAAGAACATAAGCAATTATTAAAACTCCTACAACAATAATAGCAACTTCGTATGGTAATCCAAACATAAGCTTAATTAAAGTTCCAGCACCTACCATTTGAGCAATAAGATAAACAAGAATAGTAGCAAGCGATCCAATGCTTGCAGCTGTTTTAACAGGTCGTTGCTTTAATCTATAAGCAACAACATCTGCATAAGTATATTTACCAAGATTTCTTAATGGTTCTGCAATAAGAAATGTAAGAATAGGCCATCCTACAAGCCATCCTACTGAATAAATAAGTCCATCATATCCTTTTGTTGAAACTAATCCAGCAATTCCAAGAAATGAAGCAGCGCTCATATAATCGCCTGCAAGAGCAAGACCATTTTGAAATCCACTTATACTTCTATTAGCAGCATAAAATTCACTTGTAGTTTTTGTTTTTTTTGCTGCCCAATAAGTAATAATTAAAGTACTTATTATAAATACCAAAAAGAAAAAAATTGATGATAAATGAACTTGACCTATTGTTGTTTGTATTTCTTGTATCACTATTATTCTCCTATTTTTTCTTTAATATTTTTAACTAAGATATCATATTTTTGATTTGCCCAAAAAATGTAAATACCAGTAAGTATCCAAGATAAAATAATAACACTTATAGCAATTGGAATTCCGATAGTAATTGATTTTGAGATTTTTGACATAAGAAAAGGTTTATTAAAAGCAATTAATCCAATAAATCCAAAATAAAGTATTGATTGAATTATAGTCAAAAGTATAGAAATACGATTTTTTTGGCTTACTAATTTTTTAAAATCAACTTCTTGCATTATTTCATGTGCAGTCTTTTGCATAAAAAAATACTCCTTTAGTGTTAAATAAAATTATTAACATTAAACATACAATTAAAAAAAATGGTTTTTTGTCAATATTTTTTTGAAATTTTTTAATTTCTTATTTAAAAAGTTTGCTTTTAAAAAAGTAAAAATTGCAATTACTTAAATCAAGTCGCATTTAAAAATATAAAAATGATTTTAGATCGAGAATATGAAATTTTCCAATTCAAAATTTTATATTGTTTTACTTTTGCTAATACCTTGAACTGACGATTTAAATCGTCAGTTCAAGGATTAGTATTAATTTTTTTTTGTAATTTATTTTTTTTATTGACAGATTATTTTAAAATTGTCATAATTCATAAAAAAATATTTAAAATAAAATAAAGATTTGTTTAATGAAAACTTATGTTAGTAAATTTTTTAAATTTTTAGAAGTAGAAATGAATGCATCTTCACATACTATTATAAATTATAAAAATGATTTAAAACAATCAATTGAATTTTTTCAAAAAGAAAATTGTGAAGATATTTTTTCTATTACATATCAATTAATTAGAAAATTTTTGGCGTATCTCAAAGAAAAAGAATATAAAAAAACAAGTATTGCTCGTAAATTAGCTACTTTAAAAAGTTTTTTTAATTTTTTATTAAGAGAAGGATATATCAAAACAAATCCAGCTAAATATGTAATTACTCCAAAACAAGAAAAAAAATTACCAAATTTTTTAGATATAGATGAAATATTTAACTTGTTAGATCATATAGAAAAAGATAAAATTCTTGGAATTCGCAATAATGCTATTTTAGAAACTTTATATTCTACTGGTATCAGAGTTTCTGAATTAGTATTTCTTGATTTAGATAATATAGATTTTATTGGAGGACTTATAAAGGTTTTTGGAAAAGGAAAAAAACAAAGAATTGTTCCTATTGGAGAAAAAGCACTTAATTCTATTAAAAAATATCTTTTAAAAAGAAATGAATTAGCTAAAAAAAAAAAATGCAAGAAAAGGCATTATTTCTTAATAAAAATGGGGGAAGATTAACAGTTAGATCTATTAGAAATATAATAAACAAATGTTTAAAACAATTAGGTATTTACAAAAAAGTAAGTCCACATACTTTTCGTCATAGTTTTGCTACTCATTTATTAGATGCAGGTTGTGATTTAAGAGCTGTTCAGGAATTATTAGGTCATGCAAATTTAACATCTACACAAATCTATACACATATTACTACAACTCGTTTAAAATCTGTTTATGATAAAACTCATCCACGAGCATAATATTCTTGACAGATTAATTAAATTTAATATAAAAATAAACAATTAATTTTAGGAGATATAAATGAAACTTATATTAGGAATACCAAAGGGTAGTTTGCAAAATGCTACAGTTCTTCTTTTTAAAAAAGCTGGATTTAATATTGTAATTAATGAAAGATCTTTAATTCCTTCTATTGATGATGATGAAATAAGTTTGCGTCTTCTTCGAGCTCAAGAAATTCCAAGATATGTAGATGAAGGAATTCTTGATGCTGGATTAACAGGAAAAGATTGGATAAAAGAAAATAATGCCAAAGTACAGGAAATCATAGATCTTATTTATGCTAAACAAGGATTAAGACCAGTAAGATGGGTACTTGCTGTTCCAGAACATTCTCATATTCAAACAATAAAAGACTTAAATGGAAAAAAAATTGCTACAGAATTGGTTAATGTAACTAAACAATATTTAAAGAAAAATAATATTAAAGCAAAAGTAGAATATTCTTGGGGATCTACAGAAATTAAAGCTCCAGAATTTGTAGATGCTATTGTAGAATTAACAGAAACAGGTGCTTCTTTAAATGCTCATAAACTTCGGATTATTGATACTCTTTTAGAATCTACTACTAAACTTATTGCTAATAAAAAAAGTTGGAAAAATCTATGGAAGCACAAAAAAATTGAAAGTCTTTCTATCCTTCTTCAAGGGGCTCTTTTGGCTGAACAAATGGTAGGATTAAAAATGAATATTCACAAAGATAATCTTCCTAAAATATTAGAATTACTTCCTGCTTTAAAAAAACCTACTATTTCTCATCTTTCTAATGAAAATTGGATTGCAATAGATACTATTATTAATGAAAAATCTGTTAAAAAATTAATTCCAGATTTAAAAAGAGCTGGTGCTCAAGGAATAGTAGAATATCCACTTAATAAAGTAATTTATTAAAAAAAGACATTATATGTCAGAGGAGTATAATGAATAAAAAAATATGTTTTTTCTTATTTATATTATTATGTAATTTTTGTTATTCAGAAAAAATATCTCAAAAATTTTCTCTTTCTAATTTTATTAGTAATGTAGAAAATTCAGATTGGAAAATTAGAGTAACAATTGTAAGTGAAACTACAAATAAAGAAACAATGCCATATTTAATAAAAATTGCTACTTCTGATGAAAATGAATGGGTAAGAGAAGCTGCTGTAGAATCTTTATCTAAAATGAAAAACAAAGAATTATTTTCTACTTTTATTTCTATATTAGAACAAGAAAAAATATGGTTTGTAAAAAAAGCTGCAATTTATGCTTTACAACAATTTGAACAAAAAAAAATAATGCCTTATTTGAAAAAAACATTATATGATGAAAATGAATCTATCTGTAAAACTACTATTGAAGTATTAGGTGAAATTAAATGTGATGAATCTTCTTGTCTTTTATTAGAAAAACTATCTACTTTAGATTCTACTCAACAAAATTTAAAAGGATCTATTATTTTATCTCTATCAAAATTTAAAAATCCTACAATAAATGCATCTTTAAAAAAAATTTTAGAAAACGATCCAATGTGGTTTGAATGTTTATTAGCAACAGAACAAATAGAAACACTTAGAAATACAAAAAATATGGATTTGTTATTAAATAATATCATAGAAATAAAACAAAAAGAAAAAATAGATATTGAAAAAAAGAAAAAAACATTTTATGAACTAATAGATGATATAAAAAATCCTGATGAAAAAATAAAAATTAAAGCAATAATATCTTTAGGAGAATTTGGGAAAGAAGAAGCTATTTTAATAATTCAGCAATTATTAAATGATCCAAATCCATGGATAAGAAAAGCATCTATTATTTCTCTTGGAAAATTTAAAAACCAAACTTTTTCTCCTATTTTAATTAAATATTTAAAAGATGATATTTGGTTTGTTCGACTTGCAGTTATTGAAATAATAGAAAAAGAAAAATATGAAAAAGCTATTTCTTTTTTAATTGATTTACTAAAAAAGGATGAAATTGTGTCTGTAAGAAAAGCTTGTGCTATAAGTTTAGGTAATTTTCAAAAAGATGAAGTTGTAATGGCTTTAATTAATAGTTTAAGAAAAGATTCTGATTCTGAAGTAAGAAGCAATTGTGCTTTATCTTTAGGAAAAGTAGGAAAAATTGAAGATAAAAAAACAAGCTCTACTTTATTAAAAGCATATAGAAAAGAAAAAGATTCAGAAGTAAAAGAATCTGCTGCTAAATCTTTAGGAAAATTAAAATATGAAAAAGCTATTATTTATTTACTTAAAGATTTAAAAAATAAAAAAACAAAATTAAATATGAAAATTGTAAATATAGAAACATTAGGAATAATAGGAAATAAAATTATAGTACCTGATTTAATAAATTTTTTTAAAAAAGAACCAGATGTTTTGATTCAATCAAAAATTATTTGGACATTAGGAGAAATAAAAAGTGAAGAAGCAATTCCATTTTTAATAATTTTATTACAAAAACAAAGTAAGGAAAATAATAATATGAATGTAGATGAAATTGCGCAAGCTTTAATAAAAATTGGACAACCTATAATTCCCTATATGATTAAAGCATTAGAATTAGAAAATATTCCTAAAGCAAAAGAAATTTTAAGAAAAATATATCAAAAAACAATGCAAGAAAAAGAAAATATCAAAATATTTTAAAATAAATAACTAATATTTATTATTATAACATAAGGAGGGAATAAAATGTTTTTTGATTCTACTTTTTTTTTACTTATTCCAGTAATGATTTTAGCAATGTGGTCACAACATAAAATAAAAAAAAATTATTCTAAATATGCTAAAATAAAAACTCAAAAAGGATTAACAGGGCAAGAAATAGCAAAAATTATTTTAAAAAAATATGGAATAAATAATGTATCTGTGGAATCTATTCATGGAGAAATGACAGATCATTATGATTCACGAGATAGAACAATAAGACTTTCTTCGAATGTTTTCAATAATTCATCGATAGCTGCTTTAAGCATTGCAGCTCATGAAGCTGGTCATGCTATTCAACATCACAAACTTTATTTTCCTCTTCAAATACGAAATGCTATTGTTCCAGTAGCTAATTTAGGTTCTAATTTAGCTTTTCCTTTATTTTTTATTGGCTTCTTTTTTTTACATAATAAATTTTTAATGGATTTAGGAATTTTGATTTATTTTGGTGCTGTTGTTTTTTCTTTTATTACTTTACCTGTAGAAGTTAATGCAAGTCAAAGAGCTTTAAAAATTCTTGAGCAAGAAGAAATTTTAGTAAATAATGAAATTTTGGGTGCAAAACAAATGCTATCTGCTGCTGGATTAACTTATTTTGCAGCTACAGCAATGGCAGTTATGCAACTTGTTAGAATGCTTATTTTAAGAGATAGAAATAATTAAACCGACGATTTAAATCGTCGGTTTAATATTGGATTCAATCTCGGTTCATCATACAAGCAAAAAAATCCATTTATGTAAATAACAAAAAAAGGGATTGGAAAAACCCAATCCCTTTTTTACTACAAATGCTTTTTAATTTTTATCTAAATAATTGTTTTACTTTTCCCCAATTTGTATTTTCAATAGAAGAAGCAGAATATTCAATTGTTAATAAAGATGAGTTTGGAATTTTATCATTACGACTTATAAAACTAAATCCAGGCCAGTTACCATCTCTTCCTAATCCTTTGGAAATAATAATAAATCCATAATTAGGTTCTCCATTAGACCATTCTTTAACAATGGAAGTTATATCAATATCAAAACTTACAATTCCATCGTTTACAGAAAGTACTTCTCCTTTTCCTCCTGGTACTTGAGTTCTATCATTTTCTCCATCACATCCTGCTATTTCCCATTTTGAACTAGGTAATCCATACTTACCTTGAAGCCAACAAGCAGCACCTTGTTCTCTATCGCTTTTTGTAAGAGTTCCTTCTCCCCATGCTTTTTTTACTCTATAAATTTCAAATTTACCTGGATTAAAAACATAATTTTCACCATAATGAGAAAGTTTTAAAAAAGCAGATTCAATAGTTGAACCATTTGCTATTGTCCCACCATCAGATTTAAATATATTTTTAAATTTTATTAATGCTCTTTTTTCCATTCCCATTCCTGTTGGATGAATATAAAATGTATGATATCCTCCTTCAGAACAATCAGCCCATTCTTCTGTTAAATAAGTATCTTCACAAACATTTGTTCCAAATATTTTCACATCAGCTTTAATATTTAAAAAGCTTATAATAAAAATACCAATTATTACTAATGTACATTTTTTCATTGTTTTTAGCCTCCCTTGCTAATTTTTTTTATTAATGAATTTTTTGTAAGTTATTTTATAACTTTCTCCTTTCATTGTTGTAATTACAAAAAAATTCTTTGTTGTGAATAATTAAATTTTTTATTATTTTATTGTCAAGTTTTTTTAAATAATAATTTTCTATCCTTTATTCTATTTTCAAGAGATGATTACTCTTCTCTATTTAATTTTTTTCCACACCTTCTGCCTATCATCCATTGCCTCATAGCAATCTTCATACGGCGTGAATCTGATTGATTCTTTTGTCCCAAGACAAAGAATGCCAAAAAGAGCAAGACTATCGTATAATAATTTATGCACATATTCAGAAAGCTGTTTGTTAAAATATATCATCACATTTCGGCACAAAATCACATTAAATTCGTTAAATGAGGCATCTGTGACGGGTATCCCTTTTGTTCATAGAGAGCCCTTCATTATTTCCTGTGCAATCTCGGGATTTTCTATTTCCTGGACCCTTTCATAACCGACTTTCGCCAACCATCTTTTGAATGGTTCGGCTTTTGGTGAAGGGATTGACTGAATAATACGAAACATAGTCTCGGTATTGGCACAATCAGTTTCATATCTTTTACCATCTGATGACTCTAATTTCAGTTGTATCCAAATTGGGGACAACTCAATATCAATAAATTCCCTTTGCTTCACCTTCCCCCAGTATTGTCTTGGAGTAGGGCTATCCGTTAAAACTTCTACAACATCAACAACTGAAAAATACCATTCGTCATTCTGCCAAACACGACGGATTTTTTTATTTTCAAAAACGATTAGTTTATTATTATCTGTACCCATAAAATATCCCCTTATAAAATTTTGAATTTCTTCTCAATCTAAAATATTCCTTTGTGAATCCCACCAAAGCCTCTAAAAAAACCTTGGTATCCAAAACCTTTTCTTCCCTAACCATAGCAAATACTTCCTTTTTAATTTATATCTAATGAAAAAATGGTAAGTGCTTAAAAATTCAAAAAAAAATCATTTATCTTTACTCAACCCTTGGCCATTTTTCCATAATTCCGATTCACTCAAATCTATTTCTTCACCCCAACTTATTCCATAACCACCTATATCGACTTGAACTGATTTGAAAAGCCATTCATTTTCAAGAAAAGCAAATATTTCTGTTTTCAATAATGGTTTACAGTTATATAATTTACGTATCCCATTATCAAAAATTACAAGCAAACATCTGTCTTCTAATGGAGCAACGGATTTAACTTTGGGATAAATTTGCATAATAGTCTACTCCAATCCTGAAAGTTTTTTGAACTGCTGATTTTTCCACATATTCAGCAATTCTGATTGGTATTGCTCAGCCCATTCTTTAATCATTTTCAATGCTCTATTAGGAATATCGTATTGTCAAAAGTATTTTGACAATACGCTTTAAAATGCTTATTATTAGCAATTATTAAGATTTTATTTGCTTCTCCCCCCTTTTTTATACTATAAATAAAAAAAAATAAAAAAAAAGGAGATGCAAATCAATGAATA
>JBDRGX010000114.1:0-4833 GCA_043817485.1 bacterium | reverse complement strand
TATTCATTGATTTGCATCTCCTTTTTTTTTATTTTTTTTTATTTATAGTATAAAAAAGGGGGGAGAAGCAAATAAAATCTTAATAATTGCTAATAATAAGCATTTTAAAGCGTATTGTCAAAATACTTTTGACAATACGATTTTATTAAAAGGAAAAATAAAATGAAAAAATTAGTAATAATTTTATTTTTATTAAATATAAATGCACTTATGTCTGAAGAAATCATTGATAAAATTTTAGATAATGGAATAAGAGTTATCATAAAAGAAAATAATTTGGCACCAGTAGCAACTATTAAAATTTATGTTTGCAATACAGGTAGTATTTATGAAGAACAATTTTTAGGAAGTGGAATTTCTCATTATTGTGAACATCTTGTAGCAACTGGATCTACCACAAAAAAAACATCACAAGAACAAGAAAAAATAATTCAATCTCTTGGAGGATGTTTTAATGCTTATACAAGCAATGATCATACTTGTTATTATATTTCTACTTCAAAACTTTATGTTAATGAAGCAATTGATTTTATCTCTGATTGGATGCAAAATTGCACTTTTACAGAAGAAGAAGTAATAAGAGAAAAAGGTGTTATATTAAATGAAATTGCTAAAGAAGAAGATGATCCAAATAGTAAAATTTATCACTTATACAATAGTTTAATGTTCAAAAAACATCCATGTTATTTCCCAGTAATTGGAACTAAAAAACTTTTTGAACAAATAAAAAAAGAAGACCTTTTTAATTTTTATAAAGAAAAATATATCCCACAAAATATGATAATAGTATCTGTAGGAGATTTTGATGCTAATAAAATTTTAGAACAAATAAAAAAAGCATTTGATAATTTTGAACCTAAATTTAACAAGCCAATTGTTTTACCTCAAGAATCAGAACAAATAAATAAAAGATATACTATGCAAGAAATGGATATACAATCAACTTATCTTTCAATGGGATTTAGAACAGTAAATATTACGCATGAAGATCTTTATCCTTTAGATGTTTTATCTTTTATTTTATCCAAAGGAGAAAGTGCAATACTTAATAAAGTAATAAAAAATGAAAAAGGTTTAGTTTCTGATATTGATACTTTTTCTTATACTCCTAAATATGATGCGGGAAATTTTAAAATATCAGCAATATTAGAATATGAAAATTTAGAATCTACACAAAAAGCAATTTTAGAAGAAATTTATAAATTAAAAACTAAAACACTTCAAAACAAAGAATTATCTAAAGCAAAAAAACAAATGATAAGTGAATATGTTTTTAGTCATCAAACTGTAGAACAAGAAGCAGACATGATAGGATTAAATGCTTTCACTACTGAAGATCCTTTATTTCACAAAAAATATCTTGAAAAAATAAGTGAAGTAAAAAAAGAAGATATTAAAAGAGTTGTAAATAAATATTTTTGTAATGATAAATTAAACATTGCAGTTATCATTCCTAAAGAAAAAAATTTGTCTAAAAAAATAATTGAAAAAAAAGAAATACAACAAGAAAAAATACAAAAACAAATTTTAAAAAATGGAATTACACTTCTTTATAAAAAAAATTCTAATTTACCTTTTATTTATTTTGGTGCTTATTTAAAAGGTGGAACTCTTTATGAAAATGAAAAAAACAATGGAATTTTTAATTTTATGACTCAAATGTTTATGAAAGGAACTAAAAAAAGAACTGCTTTGAAAATTGCTCAAGAAATAAATAATTTGGGAATAAATTTTTCTTCTGGAGCAGAAGAAGATTATTTTTATTGTACAGTTAGCACATTAAAAGAAGATTTAGAAAAAAGTTTAGATATTTTTTCTGATATATTTTTAAATTCTATTTTTCCTAAACAAGAAATAGAAAAAGAAAAAAAAATAATTCTATCTCAAATTAAACAACAAGAAGATGATGCTTTTCAACAAGCAGAATTATTTTTTAGGGAAAATTTTTATTCTACAAATCCATATAAATTTTCTATTTTAGGAACAAAACAAAGTATTAACAAAATAAATCAAAATGATATTTTAGAAATATACAATAAATATTGTGTATCTAATAATTTAGTAATAACAGTTTTTGGAAATATTGAAATAGAAGAAATTATGAAAAAAATAGAAAATAAATTTACAAAAATAAAACAAGGAAAAATAAATTTTCCAATAATTGAAAAAAAACAAATTCTTTCAGAAAACATAGAAAAAAAATTAACTACTCAAAAACAACAAGCTATTATAATGTTAGGTTATCCAACTATAAAAATAAATGATGATACTGATGCTTATACATTAAGAGTAATTGATGCAATAACTTCTGGAGTATATTATCCATCGGGATGGTTACACCAAAGTTTAAGAAATGCTAAACTTGTTTATATAGTTCATGCTTGGAATCAATTTTTTATGACTGATGGTTTTTATGGTATTATGGCAGCCACAAATCCAGAAAATATAGATAAGGTCATAAATATTATTAAAGAAAAACAAGAACTTCTTAAAAATACTTTGGTTGAAGAAAAAGAATTAGAAAGAGCAAAACGAAATTGTATTGTAATGGAAAATTTATATTATTCTCAGCAAATATCATCTCAAGCAAAATTATCTGCTATTTATGAATTATCTGGATTGGGTTATAATTACCGTAATGATTATGAAAAAAAAATAAATGAAATAACAAGTGAACAAGTAAAAAAAGTTGCAAATAAATATTTTGGCAAATATCATCTTGTTATTACTACTCCAAATAAAAACTAAAACCTACTGGAATAAATATAAAAAAATTCGAAATACGAAATAAATTTTCAATTTAAAACGAATATCAAAATATGAAACAATAAAAGAAAATTAAATTTTCAATTAATACTTCCATCTTTATTTATCGTTCCATTGGTAAAGGCAAATGCTGCGACTGTATTGTTGTAAAGGGCAATTCATGATGTCCCTACGAATTTTCAAAATCCAATTCTCATTTTTTATTTAAACAAATCACTTACTGAAGTTTCAGTATGAATTCTTTTAATTGCTTCTCCAAATAATTCAGATATAGAAAGAATTTCTATTTTTTCACTTTTTTTATTTTCAGATAAAGGAATAGTATCAGAAATAATAACCTTTTCAATTGCAGAATTTTCTATATTTTGAACAGCATCAAGTGAAAAAATAGCATGTGTTGCTCCTACAAAAATCTTTTTTGCTCCTTTTTCTTTTAATGCTTTCACTGCTTCTAATATAGTACCTCCAGTATCAATAATATCATCAAAAATAATTATATTTTTATCTTTAACATCACCAATTATTTCCATTACTTTTACTACACTTTGACAAGGTCTTCTTTTATCTATAATAGCTAATGGTAAATCTAATCTTCTTGCAAAAGATCTTGATCTTTTAACCCGACCTACATCTGGAGATACAACAATATAATTTTCTTTATTTTTTATTTGATTAAAATATTTTACAAATATTGGTGCACCATATAAATGATCTACTGGAATATCAAAAAAACCTTGAATTTGAGGAGAATGTAAATCAATAGTTAATAAACGATTAGCACCAGCTTTCAAAATAAGATCCGCTACTAATTTGGCTGTAATTGGTACTCTTGAAGCATCTTTTACATCTTGACGAGCATAACAATAATATGGCATCACTGCTGTAATTCTTGAAACAGAAGATCTTTTGCAAGTATCTAAAATAATTAAAAGTTCCATTAAATTTTGATTAACTGGAGCACAACCTGATTGAATAATAAAAACATCTTTTCCTCGAATATTTTCATTTATTTGAACAAATATTTCTCCATCTGGAAAATTTTTTATTTCTATTTCACCTAATGACATTCCAAGATAGTTTGCTATTTTTTTAGACAATTCTATATTTGAATTTCCAGCAAAAATTTTTAATTCTTGATTCATTTATATATCCTTTTTATTTATTGTTTTTAAAAATTTTATTTTTACCAATATTTCGTTCCTATGGAACGAATTGAAATGTTTATGATTTTAAATTAAAAATATGATATTCCTTCAATCTAAAATTTCAATATTCTTCTTTTGTAGAGGCGAACGCCGTGTCGCCGTTTGTAGGGGCAATTCATGAATTGCCCCTACAAATTTTTAAAATCCAATTTCCATTTTTTGGTCATTTATATTCATTTTCAAATTGAAAATTGAAAATAATTTGTCAAAAATTATAATTTTTCATTTCCCATTTTACATTTATTCTGATGTCCCATTTGGTAAGGACGAATGCTGTGCCCGTGTTATTGTAAAGGGCAATTCATGAATTGCCCCTACAAATTAAAAATCAAATTCCCATTTTTTGGTCATTTATATTCATTTTCAAATTGAAAATTGAAAATTGAAAATTTTTTTGTATTTTACTTCAACATCAACATTTTTTTACAATTTAATGTTTTGTTATCAATAATTGTTTCATAAAAATACATTCCTGATGAAACTTCTTTTCCTAAATTATCTCTTCCATCCCAATACACTGAATTATTTGCATTATTTGTCATTACTTCTCTTACTACCTGTCCCAGTATGTTATATATTTTTATTTTGATATTTTGTGATTTGTTGTTTGTTATTTCTATTGGTATATAACATTCGGGATTAAATGGATTTGGATATGATAAAATTTTATTGTTCATTGAATTTATCAAAAGTCC
Organism: bacterium; assembly: GCA_043817485.1. GTDB lineage: Bacteria > JBDRGX01 > JBDRGX01 > JBDRGX01 > JBDRGX01 > JBDRGX01. The sequence goes on along the minus strand of JBDRGX010000114.1, from coordinate 167 downwards.
ATTAATATTATTTCCATCATCTCCAAGAATACTTATGCTTCCACCTAAACTATTAGCCACATATACCTTGTTTTCTAATACACACAATGCTACTGGTTCATTTCCAACAGTTATATTTGTAACTGAATTATTATTTGCTGTATTTATTATCGAAACACTATCACTAC
>JBDRGX010000113.1:0-24302 GCA_043817485.1 bacterium | reverse complement strand
CCCTTTAATAAAGGGGAATTTAATAAATCTCCATTCTCATATTTGCAATTTACCAGCACCTCATCATATTATATATAAAGACATAACTCTATTCGTAGATATATTTTTAAAATGATCATATATGAGACTGTGTCATAACTCTAAATCTAGACATCCATACCATAACATATTGTGGTTTTGTGGAAACCTACCACTTTATGTTGTAAAACAATTGCCGTGAAATTGAATTATGACACAGTCTGATGAATTGCCCCTAAAAATAATTTCTATAATAGCAATTTCATCTACTTTTTTCATTATTCTCTCTGTCTCAACCAATGAAACCGTGTCTTAATTGAAAAAAAACTGCTTTTTGCAATTATGTATATAAAAACAAATTTACATGATATGACACAGTCTCTTTTTTCTTTGAATCAACAAAAATTGGTAAAATAAAGTTTTTTTATACTTTAAAAACTTCTCTTCCTTTAAACACAGCCACATCACCCAAATCTTCTTCAATTCTTAATAATTGATTGTATTTAGCAATTCTGTCAGTTCGAGATAATGATCCAGTTTTAATTTGTCCAGCATTAACTGCAACACTAATATCAGCAATAGTAGTATCTTCTGTTTCACCAGAACGATGAGAAATAACAGTAGTATAACCAGCTTTTTTAGCCATTTCAATACATTCAAGAGTTTCTGATAAAGATCCAATTTGATTAACTTTAATTAAAATTGAATTAGTAATATTTTTTTCAATTCCTTTTTTTAATTTTTTCATATTAGTAACAAATAAATCATCTCCTACTATTTGAATTTTCTTTCCAAGTTTTTTAGTAAGTTCTAACCAACCATCCCAATCTTCTTCTTCTAATCCATCTTCAATAGAAATAATGGGATATTTATTAACTAAATTTTCATAAAATTCTATCATTTCAGAACTTGTTCTTTTTTGATTTTCAAAATTATAATTTCCATCTTTGTAAAAAGAACTTGCAGCTGAATCTAAAGCTAAAAATACATCTTTTCCAGCAATATATCCAGCTTTTTGTATTGCTTCTAAAATGACTTCTATGGCTTCTGTATTAGATTTTAAATTTGGTGCAAATCCACCCTCATCTCCTACTGATGTATTTAATCCTTTATCTTTAAGTACTTTTTTCAAAGAATGAAAAACTTCAGTTCCAATTTGAAGAGCAGAAGAAAAAGAACAAGCTCCAGCAGGAACAATCATAAATTCTTGAATATCAACATTATTATCAGCATGAGCACCACCATTTAAAATATTCATCATAGGAACAGGTAATTCATTAGCATTTACTCCACCAATATATTGATAAAGAGGAAGTCCAGAAAAAATAGCACCTGCTTTAACACAAGCCAAAGAAACTCCTAAAATAGCATTTGCACCTAATTTAGATTTATTTTCTGTTCCATCTAAATTAAGCATTGTTTTGTCTATTTTTTTTTGTTGTAAAACATCCATTCCAATAATATTTGAAGCAATGATATTTTTTATATTATCAATTGCTTTTAAAACACCTTTACCATTATATCTTTTTTTATCGCCATCTCTTAATTCAAGAGCTTCATATATTCCAGTAGAAGCACCAGAAGGAACAATTGCTCTACCATATATTCCACTTTCTAAAATTACATCTACCTCTACAGTAGGATTTCCACGAGAATCTAATACTTCTCTTGCTTTTATTTCAACTATTGTACTCATTTGTAAAACTCCTTTCTTTTAATATTTTGAGCCAATGATTAAAATCATTGGTTCAAGAATCATTGGTTCAAAACATTCGTGTTAAAATCATTGGTTCAAAATATTAGTTCAAAATCATTGGTTCAAAACATTCGTGTTAAAAAATATTATTATTAAAATGTTATTTCTAAACTTGCTACAATTGCTTTTGATCTAAAATTATGTAATTTCATTTTTTCTTGTTTAAATCTTGTTATTCTCTCAACATAATAAGCACAAAGAAAAGTATTTTTTAAACCAAAAGAATATGTTCCCTTAATTTGCGAATATCTAATATTATGTGTTATAAGATTTTCTTGATCAAAAAAATAATTCATATTATGTAAATATTCTACATTAAATTCTGGAGATATAGAAAAATTAATTTTAAATTCTGGTATTAAAATATTATAATTACCACCTTCTAAAATAATGTCTTCATTTGTATTTGTTTGATTAATTAAATTTTTAAAACTTCTTTCTCTTAAATCAAAACAAAAATTTTTAATAAATTGATGTTCTAAAAATTCTCCAAAAGTAATTTTTCCAAATTTTTCTTCTAAAGAAATTTTGTTATTCAAATTAAAAAAAGAAGTATCTTGATTTTTTTCTTGTTTATCATCTTGTTTTGTATATTTACCACTTATTTTAATTTCTCCTTGAATAATTTCTTTTTTAGGTAAAAAATAATTACATTCTAAAAAATAACTTGAAATATTTTGAGATACTGAAAATTTTTCTCCAGAAAGAATCTTTGAAATATACTCTCCTTGTATTTTAAAATTAGTTAAAATTTGATAATTACTTTTTAAAAATCCAGTTAAGGTTTTTATATCATCTACAGAAGGAGTTGGTGAATAAAAATAATTATCTTTTTTTAATGGATTATTACAAATAGATTTGAAAAAGTTTATTTCTTGAAAATATTTTTTTTCTAAATATGGACTTGAAATATTTTGATTATAATCTAATCCCATTGATAATTTTATACTTTTAAAATAAGGTGAAATATTTATACCCGTTCCTTTTTCACCAATAAAAAAATATTCTTTTTCAAAATCCCAATAATTATTTTTTTGAGAATCTTGTATTAAATATCTTACATCTTTTATAGGAGCAATATTTAATACATAATCTGGTCCTAAATAACGAAAATTAAATTTATAAAAAATATTACCTATTTTTTTCTCTCCAATTAAATAACCAATAATATCTTTTGTTATTTCTTTACAATCTGGAGAATATTTACTCATTGCTATTTCTGATGTAATTTTAAAAGGATTTTCATATTTTCCTTGTATGCTAAAAATTTCTATTAACATTGGAGACAAAGCTTTTTCTTTTTCAATTCCTGATAAAGAATTTTTATCATTATGTAAATTAACATAAGAAAATGTAAAGTTTTCTAAGAAATTATTATTTCCTTTTATTTGTCCAGCATTAAGATATTTTGTAAGTTGAGATTTTGGATTTTTATCTGACCATTCAATATAAATTTCATCTCCTGTATTTACTAATTTTTTATCAATAATTATTCTATCTTGTTCAATTTTTACTTCTGGAAAATATGTAATATTTTCTCGAACATTATTTTTTTTTCTATAAATTTTAATAAAAAATATTTGAGCAGAATTTTGCATAGAATTTTTTAAAGCAATTAAATAAGGATCATAAAGATATTTATTATCAAAACCAATTTCTTTTGGTAAAGGGATAATTACATCTTCATTTTGAGTTTCAATTGTAATTTGATGAAAATAAACTGAAGAAGTTTTTTTTTTCATTTTCTGGTCTTAATCCAAGTAAAAGAATTTGAAAATAATCTAATTTCATATCTAATAAAAGTCCGTAATAATCATAAGGATTTAAATTTTGTAAATTATAAGGTTTTTTCAAAGGATCTATTTTATTAAAATTTGTTTCATTAAAAATAGAAGTTTTATGAGATAATGAATAAGGAGAAAAATCTGGAGTAATTGCTCCAATTTGAAAAAGCAATTTAGGTTGTTTTATTTTTTCAAGTTCAATTGATTTTATAAATAAATTTTCTGGAGTAAAAGTTTCTCCATAAGGTGCTAAAAAATTTATTTGAAGATTTGTTTCATCAGAAAGTTTTGTTTTTAAAAACAAATTAAGTTCTGTTGCCATAAAAGAAGTATTATGAATTTTATCGTCATCTTTTAATAAATAACCATTCAAATCTACATTATAATTATTAACTTCATAAAAAGATAAATATTTTGAATAATCTGATCTCCATCCTATATCTGTATCATCTAAAAAAAAATTTAATGTTCCACCAATTTTCACATTTTCACTATAAACAAAAACCCCCAATAAAAAAATTAAGCTAATCGTATGAAAAATTCTGGACAAACTACAGTGCAATATCCGCATAATAAACATCTCCTTTTATTAACTATTGGTTTATTTTCACCCATTGAAAGAGATTTATTAGGACAAGTATCAATACACTTGCCACATTTTTTACAAAAAGGTAATATTGTTATTTTTTTTGTTTGTTTTTTTGTATCTTGAGATAATTTATTTGGTATTTTTTCAAAATTAAAAAATTTCACATTATAATCTACTTCATCTTTTTTAACCATTCCTATCATAATACTATGAAAAGATTTTTGTTTCAAAACAAAATTTAAAGATTTAATTCTATTATCAATCAAATTACCTCCAGCCAATGATTTCATAGTATAAATACCAATTTCTTTTTTTTGGGCTTTTTTAATAACTGATAACATTTCTTTTTTAGTTCCATCTAAAATTCCAAGTCCAGAAAAATTTATTAAAGGATGAATAATATCAAGTTCTTTAATTTCTAAAGCTGATTCTATTGCTTTTACAGAATGAGAAGATAATCCAATTGCTTTAATTAACCCCTTTTTTTTATAATCTATAAGACATTTCCAAGCAAAACTTCTTTCTTCAAAAGGATTATTAATACGAGGAGCATGAATTAAAAAAATATCAAGATATTTTAAATTCATTTGTTTTAAAGCATTTTGAATTTGTTTTTCTACTTCTTGATATTCTTTAGCATTTGTTTTAGAAGCAATAAAAACTTTTTGTTTTACTTTTTTAAGTGCATATTTAATATATTTATAAGTTCCATAAATATGTGCTGTATCAATAAAATTGATTCCTTTTTCTAAAGCATATTGAATAATTTCAACACCTTTTTTCAAAGGAAGATTTAATTGTAAAGGCCCCATTGGCAAAGTTCCAAATCCTAAATGACTTACTTTAAATCCAGTTTTTCCTAAAATATTTTTTTTCATTGATTAGATTTCATTATTTTTTTATAAAAAAGATTGGAAATTTTTTTTTGATTTTCCAACCAAATATAAATAAATTAAATTGCGATAATATAGCAAAAATATAATTTTTCCATTTATTTTCTTTAATTATTTTTTCTTTTTTTTTTATTGCTTCAACTACTGCTAATATTTTTTCTGTTTTTACTAAAGCATCAAATTTAGGTAGCATATCTCCTTTTACTAAAAAACCATTTTTAGTTTTTTTAATTAAACGATGAATAAAAAAACGATTTTCTAAAGAATAAAAAAGAACATCTCCTTTTTTAAAATTAGAAGTTTTTTTTAAAAAAAGTATTTCTCCATTTTTTATGGTTGGATGCATACTTGTTCCAATTGCTTTTAATTCAAAAATGTTTTTTTCTTCAATTTTTTTTTGAAATTCTTTAATTTCCATTTTTTTCTTGTTTTATTTGCCATTTTATTTTTGCTACTTCACAAGCTCTTTTAGAAGGACCTAAAATATCTCCATCTTCTGTATAAGCCAATCCAGCACAACGAGAACAAACAAATAAATATTTGCAATCTTTACATTGAGATAATTTGTTTGTAGTAATATTTCTTATTTTTTTAAAAACTGGTGAATGATGCCAAATATCAAAAAAAGTTTTATTTTTTAAATTTCCAGATTTTAGAGGAATTTGCAAGCAAGAATAAACATCTCCATAAGGAGAAATAGAACAAAAATTATGACCAGCACTACACGGATAATCTTGTTGTTTGTCATAAAAAACATTTGCACCTTTTTTGGGAATTATGTTTGGATTTGTATAAAATTTCATTAAATCTTTTTTACCAACACGCCATTTTAAAGGTGTTTTTTCTCCATTTTGACAAGAAGTAAGTGTTGGATCTAATAAATAAGTTGTATCTAATTTTTTTGCTAAATCAATAATTTTATCTACTTCTTCAATATTTTGTTTCATTAAAGGTGTTTTTATTTTTACTTTGATTTTATTTTGTCTTAATAAAGTAATTGCTTCAATTGACTTTTCAAAAGAACCATTACATCGAGTAATTTTATCGTGTATAGAAGAAATACTACTATAAATACTAATATGAACTTGATATATTAACAATTTTTTAATTTTAGAAACTACTTCTTGTGTAATTAAAGTTCCATTAGTATAAAGATTTAAAGCAAAATTCAAAGAAGAAGCATAAGATGCTATTTCCCAAAAATCTGGACGTGTTAATATTTCTCCACCACTAAAACTAAGAATTAAAGTCCCAGCTTTTTTTAATTGTAAAATAATTTCTTTTATTTTTTCTGTATTTAATTCCTTGCATTTTTTAGGTACAACATAACAATGCAAACAATGAAGATTGCAATTATATGTTAATTCAAAAATACAAGTTAATGGAATTTTTTTTAAAAATGATAAATTAATTATTTTCACATTTTCCTTATTTCATAATACCAACTTTACAACCAAACACTGAATAGTTTTTGCCCACTTACAAAAATTTACAAAATTGGCAAATATTTTTCTATTTCATAAATAGTTATTTGACTTTTATATCTATCCCATTCTATTTTTTTATTTTCAATAAATTTATTAAAAATATGCTTTCCAAAAGTTTTTTTCATTAATTCACTTTTTTCAAATAAAGATATAGCTTCAATTAAACTTCCTGGAAGAGAATTAATATTTTTTTCTTTTTTAATATCATCACTCATCATAAAAATATCTTCTTCTATAGGTTGTGGAAAATTATATTTTTTTTCTACTCCTTCCATTCCTGCTGCTAACATTATAGAAAAAGCTAAATAAGGATTACAAGCAGGATCTGGAGATCGTAATTCAATTCGTGTGGCTTTTTCTTTACCCGGTTTATACATTGGTACTCGAATTAAAGCAGACCTATTGCTTCTTGCCCAAGAAATATAAACTGGTGCTTCATACCCTACTACTAATCTTTTATAGGAATTTACCCATTGATTTAAAACTACTGTCATTTCATTAACATGAGTTAAAAGTCCAGAAATATATGATTTTGCAAATTGAGAAAGATGATATGAATCTTGTGAATCAAAAAAAATATTTTTTCCATCTTTAAATAAAGACTGGTGAACATGCATCCCACTTCCATTAACTTCTAATAAAGGTTTTGGCATAAAAGAAGCATAAATTCCTTTTTCCCAAGCCACTTGTTTTACTACTACTTTGTAAGTAATAACATTATCTGCCATAGTAAGTGCATCGTTATATTTTAGATCAATTTCGTGTTGAGAAGGAGCTACCTCATGATGACAATATTCTACCATAATACCCATTTTTTCTAAATTAAGTATTGTTTCTCTTCTTAAATCATGGGCTTCATCAAGTGGTAAAGCATCAAAATAACCACCTCTATCTATAATTTCTGGGGCTTTATCATTTTTAAAATAAAAATATTCTAATTCTGGACCAACATTATAAATATAACCTAATTTATTGATTTTTTCTAAATTTTTTTTCAAAATATAACGAGTATCACCTTCATAATGAGTACCATCTGGATTATAAATATCGCAAAACATTCGGGCAACACCATCTTCTTTCGGTCTCCATGGTAAAATTTTAAAAGTCTTTGGATCTGGAATCGCAACTAAATCACTTTCAAAGATACGAGCAAATCCTTCAATAGAAGAACCATCAAATCCCATCCCTTCTTCAAAAGCTTTTTCTAATTCTCTATCTATTAGCGAAAAACTTTTTAATTGGCCTAAAATATCTACAAACCAAAGTTTAATAAATTTAATATTTTTTTCTTTTACTTCTTTCAATACATCACTTTTAGTCATTTTATTTTTACTCCTATTCTTAATTTTGCAGAACGAGCTGCACGATTTTTAATTATTTCATCTTGTTGTGGAATAATTGGTTTTTTAGTAATTATTCCCAAAATATCATCTTTACTATATTTTTTAAAAGTATGTTTTGCTATCCTATCTTCAAGAGAATGATAAGAAATAACAAATATTTTTGCATCTTTTTTTAAAAGCATTATTGCTTGTTCTAATCCAGATTCTAAATTTTCTAATTCTTTATTAACAGCTATTCGCAATGCTTGAAAAGTTCGAGTTGCTGGATGAATTTTTAATTTTTTATAATAATAACCAACTGCTCTTTCAATTAAATTAGCTAATTCTAAACTATCTTTTATTGGCCTTTTATCAATAATAAAACGCGCAATTTTAGAAGCAAATCTTTCTTCTCCATATTTCACAATAATATCTCTTAAGTTTTCAAAAGAAAAAGTATTTACTATATCATAAGCAGTAGTATCTTCTTTAATATTCATTCTCATATCAAGTGGAGCTTTAATTCTAAAACTAAACCCACGATTTTCATCTTTTAATTGATAAGAAGAAGTACCTAAATCAAATAAAATACCATCTATTGCATAAATTTCTTTTTCTGCTAAAAAAAATTTTAAATTATTAAAATTATCATTAATTAAAGAAATTTTGTTTTCATACTCTCCTAAATCTTTTTCTAACCAAGAAATAGCATCTTGATCCTGATCAACTCCAATAATTTTTCCATATGGAAATTTTTCTAAAATTGTTTTTGTATGACCACCACCACCAATAGTGCAATCTACAAAAATAAAATTTTCTTTTAAATCTAATTCATTTAATATTTCATCAACTAAAACTGGAATATGAAACAAATTTACCTCTATTTATTTTTTTCGAGAATAATTAACATTTTTTCATATTTAGCAATATTTTCATAAAATGTTTTTAAATTATTATATTCTTCTTGTTTTAATTTTTTTGCTGTATGAAAAAAATTTCTTTCACAAATTATTTTATTTTTTTCAAGTTTATATTTTAAAGTATAAGAACCATAAGAAGTATTTAATTCTACATTATCTGGAATACTTTCTATTTTAAACCCTCTCGGAAAAATAATTTCTAAAATACATTTATATTGCCATAAAAATTCAAATTGTAAAGGATGAATTCTTTCTGATTTAGCTACTAAATTAATAAGATTAATTGGTCTAAAAACTGGATGAAAAATTATTTTATTTTTGTTTATTTGAGCAAAATTATTAGATTCAAATTCATAAAATAATTTTACTGGTAGATCTAAATTTTCCATATCAGAAACTTTATATGTAATCAAAGATGCACCAGAACAATCTTCATTAGATTCTCTTTCTACATTTTCTTTTTCTGTTTTTTTATCTTTTAACGCTTCTCTATACAAAGCACTAAAAAAACCAGTAACAGAAAGAGAAACATTTGATTTAATAGATCCATTTTCTTTAAGTTCTATTTTTGCATTTTCCGAAAATTGATTTTGAGAAAAATCCAAAACTGGTGTATCTTTAAATATTCCAGATTCTTCTTGAATAATAAAAGATTTTATTCCTTGAATTTGTCCTGGTAAAGTACCAAAATTCCAATTTGTAATAGTACAATCTACAAAAATAAAATCCTCTTTTTTATCATCTGGAATAGCCACAATTGCATGATTAAATTGAGAAGGAGAAGGACAATCTAAATTTACTTCTCCATTATCTATAGTAGATACTAAAGCAATATAACTTTTAATTCCAATAGATTCTAACATAGAAATCATTAATCCAGATTTATCTTTACAATCTCCATATTTATTTTTCAAAACTTCTGTTGCTTTATGTGGCTTATAAGCATTTATTCCAAATTCTATTCCTACATATCTTATTTCAGAAACAATATAATTATAAATAGCTTTTATTTTTTCTTCTTTTGTTTTTTTATCTATAGTTAATTTAATAGCTTGATTTTTAATTTCTTCATCTGGTTCAAATTGTCCTATACAAAGATTATGATACCAATTCCATACTGTATCCCAATTTTCAATAGTTGTTATAGAAATTTTTGGAAGAATATCATTTATTGAAGGCATTATCGTTTCATGAATAAAAGTTGTAGAGTTTTTCATTTCCCAAACATAAGTAATAGAATTATTTTTTTCTTCTATTTTCGGAATAATATTTACATTTTGTGGAACAATTTTAAGATTTAAAGATTTTGGAATTGTTAATATATATTTACTTAATTTAACTGGATCATGTTCTTGAAAATAAAAAGTATCCCAAAAATTATTTTTAAATATATTTTCTCCAAAATTCTCTATGGTGACAATATACTCAATAACATCTTCTTTTTCTAAAGATGGCATAGAAATAGAAACGACTTGTGCATCAGAATACATATCTTGTTCTGAAATAGCTAAATTACGAATAGAAATAGCTTCGATAGAAGTTCCATCTTTTTTAATAGTGCTTGCTTTTCTTACTTTTGCTTGTTGATAACTTGAATTATAGCCAATTTCTACTTCTCCATATTTACTTTTTCCTTCATTACTTAATATTTTAATAATGCGATGAATAGTATAATTACTGGTACCATCTTCAAATATTACTCGTTCTACTTTATCTAATAAAACTACAGCATCTGCTTCTTTATAATTTTCTATGTTTATTTTTTCTTCTATTATTTCTTTAACATTTTCTTTTTGTTCTTCAGAAGAAATTAAAAAATTTGGATTTAAAAATTCAATATATTCTCGTAAATATGGAGCATTTGGAACAAAATCTAAAGATTTTTTCCATGATTCAAAAGATTCTTTTTCTTTATTTTGAAAATGATAAACAAGCCCAATTTTTTCATAAGCTTTTGCATTATCTGGACATATTTTTAATATTTCAAAATAAGTATTTAAAGATTTTTCATATTCATTTTTATCTACATATATTTGACCAAGAGAAAAATATACTGAAATATCAAAAGGATTTAAAATAAGACAAGTTTTATATTCTTTTATAGATTTTTTTATTTCACCTAATTTATAATAAAGAACAGCCAAAGATTTTCTTACTTCATTAAGATAATAATTTCGTTTTAATGCTTGTTTATAATAAAAAATAGATTTTTTATAATCATCTTTTACTTCATAAAAATATCCTAAATAATAATAAGATAAAGCATTTTGAAAATTATAAGATAAAGCTAATTTATTTTGACAAATTGCTTCAAATTCCCAACCTTTAATAAAATATTTATTTGCTAAATTTAATTGAGTTAAAATAAATTGAGAATTGCTTTTTACAACTTCTTGAAGTAATTTTATAGCCATATCATCTTTTTTTTCATTAGCATAAATAAGAGATAATTTTCTTTTTGCTTCTAAACAATTTGAATCTATATTAATAGCTTGAGAATAAAAAATAATAGCATCTGTTATTGAATCCTTTTCTTCGAAAATAGTTCCAATCATTAAAGGATAAAATGAGAATGTAGAATTTAATTTTTGAGCTTTTTTATATTGTTCTAAAGCTAAATCTTTTAAATCTAAATCATAATAAAGATATCCCAAATAAGCACAATTCATCTCTTTATCATCAAGTTGAAGTGTAGAAATAGAATTAGGAAGTATTTTGTTAAAAGAAAGTTTTTCTTGTAAAGATTTTTCTTGCAAAAATTTTTGTTGTAAATTAACATTTACTTTACATCCTTCAAGTCCTAATCCTTTTTCATCTGTAAGTCGAAAATAAAAATTCCAATTATCTTCTTTTACACATAATTTAACTAATACTTTATGCCAACCTGAATTAAGTTTTATAGAAATTATATTTTGATCGAAATCTCCTTTTCTATATTCTTCTTCAGAAAAAATTAATTGATTATTTATCCATATTTTCATAGCTCCAGCACTTCCAGTTCTAATATTTATAGTTTTTTCTAATGGAATATAAATATAAGTTAAAGCATAAGCCAAACTATCAGTATTAGATGAAAATATAGATTGAAAATCAATATTTCCTAATAAAGAATTTACAGGAATTGTGAACCATTTTACTTTTTTAATTTTTCCTTCATATTCTTTTGTAAAATCTATTTCTTGTTCGGGTGGAAATATTTTATTAAAACCAGACCCAGCTTCATTGTCAAAAGATCCAATAAATTGCCAATCAGTAATAAAATTTAATTTTTTTACTTCTTTTTTTGCTTCTTGAATTTTTCCCTGATTAATTAAAATTCTTGTTTCCATTGCTAATGCTCGAGATAATAAAGTATTATGATTTATTATTTTGCTTTTATTTTTTAAAATTAATTTACATAAATTATATGCTTCTTGATAATTTCCAGTTTTATCAATAATATTTTCCAAATGTCTAAAAAAAACTTCATTTGTTGGATCATCTAAATTTTGTTTAATAAGATTTATAAGCATTGGTTGTACTAAATTATAATTTCCTTTAACAAATTCTGGAATAATTTTTTGTTGATAGGTTTCAAAAGAAGCAAAAACAGAAGAAAAAAGAAAAATAAAACAAAAAAATATTTTTAAAAATTTAATCACTTTATTTTAAACTCCTATGAAAAAACAAAAAATATTTTACTCATAATGGATAAAATATAAAATAAACAGAATTTTTTTATATAAAATATAATAATTTGTCAAGAAAAACTACAATAATAATTGGGAAAAATTTTATTATTAAATTGACAAAAAAAATATTGTATATTTTAAATATGAAAATTTTAATTATTAACAAATATTTTAATAAAAAACAGGAGGTTTTTTTATGGAAAGAGTTAGAGTAGCAATTATTGGGTCAAAATTTTCAGCATCACTTCATATTGATGCATACAAAAGATTAAATTATGTTGATGTAATTGCTGTAGCTGCAATAGATAATTTAGAAGAATTTGGTTCTAAACATAATATTTCCAATTTATATAGTGATTATAAAAAAATGTTAGAAAGAAATGATATTGATTTAGTTAGTGTTTGTGTTCCTAATTTTTTACATTGTGAAGTTGTAAAAACAGTTGCTTTATCTGGTAAAAAAAATATTATTTGTGAAAAACCATTAGCAACTAACTTAGAAAATGCTAAAGAAATGATTTCAATTTGTGAAGATAATGGAGTAAGATTAATGTATTCTGAAGATTGGCTTTTTGCTCCAGCATTAGTAAAAGCAAAGAATATTATTAAAGAAGGTGCTATTGGAGATGTTCTTTATATTAAAGCAAAAGAATGTCATCCTGGATCTCATTCACAATATGCTCGTAAATTAGAATATTGTGGTGGTGGTTCTATTATTCATTTAGCTATTCATCCTATTGGTTTGGTTAGATGGTTAAAAGAAAAAGAAGTAGTTGAAGTTATTGGAAAAATAAGTAAAGGTGGTGAACAAAATTTAAAACATTCTTATTTTGAAGGAGAAGACTGGGGATGTGCTATTTTAACATTAGAAGATAATACTCAGGCTTTTATAGAAGGTAATTATATTACTTGTGGAGGATTAGATAATACTATTGAAATTTATGGAACTACTGGAACTATAAAAATTAAAATGTCTCAAGGATCTCCAATTTCTGTTTTTAGTTTAGATGGATATTCTTATGCTATTGAAAAAGCTGAAACTACAAAGGGCTGGACAATGCCAGCAATAGATGAAGAAATGGAACTTGGATATCCAAACGAAATTGCTCATTTTACTGATTGTGTTAGAAAAAATCAAGATCCTTCATTTGGAGTTAGAGCAATAGATGGATTAATAACATTAGAAATTGTTCAAGCTATTTATAAATCTTCTAAAGAAGGAAAATCTATAAAATTACCTTTATAAACTTATGATTTTTGAAGATTATAGAAATAAACCGATGATTTTTTGAACCGACGATTATTGAACCTACTATTTAAATCGTAGGTTCAAGACCCATCTATTTTGCATTCCTTCAAAAAAAACAAAAGATTTGACAAAAATTAATTACTATTATATTGAAAACTACTTATTTATTAACAATAAAATAACAAAAAGAGGATTTTTTTGGAAAAACATACATATAAATCTTTAGTTGAAGATGAAAATAAAAGATTGGATTTTTTTTTAGCTCAAAAAGAAATTTCTTTTTCTCGAAGTTATATTCAAAAAATGATTAAAAATGGTTTAGTTTCTGTTAATAATTTAAAAATATTAAAACCAAATTATAAAATTAAAAATAATAATGAAATTGTAATAGAAATTTCAGATCAAAGCTTTTATATTAAGCCAGAAAATATTTCTCTTAATATTATTTATGAAGATGATGAATTATTAGTTATTAATAAAAAAAGAGGTCAAATTACTCATCCAACTTCATCTAATCTTGAAGGAACATTAGTTAATGCTCTTCTTGCTTATTGTAATGAAAATTTGTCTTCTATTGGTGGGATTTTTAGGCCAGGGATTGTTCATAGATTAGATAAAAATACATCTGGACTTATGCTTGTAGCTAAAAATAATTCAAGTCATCTATGGTTAAAAGAACAACTTCAATATCATAAAGTTAAACGAGAATATATTGCTGTTGTTTATGGAAACATAGAAAAAAATCAAAATATTATAAATGCTCCAATAGGAAGAAATTTGAAGAATTTTAAAAAAATGGCAGTAACCATGATCAATAGCAAAAAAGCAATTACTTATATAGATGTTATTGAAAGATTTAATAATAGATTTACATTAATTAAAGCAAATTTAGAAACAGGTAGAACTCATCAAATTAGAGTACATCTTTCTTATATTGGATATCCTATAGTTGGAGATGTTTTGTATGGACCAAAAAAACAATTAGTAGATTTTGTTGGACAAGCTTTACATTCTCAAACAATAGAATTTATTCATCCAAAAACAAAAGAAAAAATGATGTTTTCAACTCCTATTTCAGATGATATTCAAGAATTAATTGATAGAATAAAAAAGATTTAATAAAAAAATTTTACCAAAAAATATAAAACTTTGGAGATTAAATGAATAATTTCAATGACAAAGATGAAAAAGAAAATTCTTTACATAAAATTTGGGAAAAAGCATGGCAAGATTTTATAACTGATGGAAAAATTAATAAAAAAATTTTAAGACCTATTATTTACGAATCATGGATTAGATGTAAAGATTTAAACATTAATCCAAATATAAAAAAAAATATTGTTTATTCTTCTGAAATTTTAGAAAGAAGAAAAGAAGAAAATAAATTTTTTATTGATAATGTTAAGCCATTTATGGAAAATTTATACGAAGCTATAAAGTATTTAGGATTTGCAATATCTTTATATGATAAAGATGCTTGTTGTTTAGAAATGCTTTGCGATAATGCTATGTTAAATTTTTGTCAAAGCATAAATTTAAAACCCGGAGCAAGTTTAAGCGAAGATATAATAGGAACAACTTGTGTTAATTTATCTATATCTTATAATCAACTCATTAGCATAAAAGGATATGAATATTATTGTAAAGCTTTTCATCAAATTAGAGGTTGTGCATCTCCTTTACATAATGATAAAGGACAAACAATTGGTATTTTATCAATTATGGGATTAAAAGATACTTCTTCTCCATTAAATATATCTCAAATGGCTAAAATTTGTACTGATCTCAGTGATAATGTATTTAAAATTAAAAAAATGTCCGAAGATTTTATTATTTCTAATAATCTTTTAACTGCTATTCTTGAATCCATATCAAATGGAATTATTGCTTATGATAAACAAGGGAAAATAAAAGAAATAAATTCTTTTGCTTTAAATTTGTTAGAAATGGATAAAAAAGATTCCATAAAAAAAAACATAGATGATATAATTATTAGCACTCCTTCGATTAATACAATTTGTCAAAAAGAAGAAGAATCTAAAAATAAGGAAATTAAAATTAAGACTAAAAGTGATAAAAAAATTCGAGCGTTTGCTAATATTACTAATATAAAAGATATTACTGAAGAAAATACTGGACAGGTTTTAATTTTTAGAGAAATTAAAGAATTAGGTAAATTAGTTAATAAAATAGTTGGCTCTCAAGCCAAATATGTTTTTGATGACATTTTAGGACAAAATGATGCTTTAATAGAATCTAAAAAATTAGCTGCAATTGCATCTACTACTTTTTCTAATGTTCTTATACAAGGAGAAAGTGGTACAGGTAAGGAATTATTTGCTCAAGCAATTCACAATGCAAGTTCAAGAGCAGATTTTCCTTTTGTAGCTATTAATTGTGCTGGTATTCCAAGAGAATTAATTGAAAGCGAATTATTTGGTTATGCAGAAGGGGCTTTTACTGGAGCTCGAAAAGAAGGAGCAATTGGCAAATTCGAATTAGCAGAAGGCGGAACTATGCTTTTAGATGAAATTGGAGATATGCCTATAGATATGCAAGTAAAACTTTTAAGAGTTTTACAAAATAAAGATTTTTTTAGAATTGGAGGAAATACATCTATTACAATGGATGTTAGAATTATTTCAGCTACTAATAAAAATTTATTACAAGAAATTAAAAAAGGAAATTTTAGAGAAGAATTATATTATCGTTTAAATGTTATTAATATCAATATTCCTAGTTTAAAAGAAAGAAATAAAGATATTGAAATTTTAGCTAATCATTTTATAAAAGTATTAAACAAAAGATTAAATAAAAATGTAAAAGGATTAGATGAAAAAGTTCTTACATTATTTTTAAATTATCCTTGGCCTGGCAATATTAGAGAATTAGAAAATGTAATTGAATATACTATTGCCATAACAGAAAAAGAATATATTTCTATAGAAGATTTACCAGAAAGACTAACAGAAACAATTTCTTTAGAAAAAAATTCAGTTGAAGTTGAAAATGTTTTAGATAATAAAATAAATAAAGCAGAAATTTCAAATCAAGAATTATATGAACAAACTTTAAAAGCAAATAATGGAGATATAAACAAAACTGCTAAAATATTAGGAATAAGTAGAGCTACTTTTTATAGAAGATTAGAAAAATATAATATTATTCCAAAACAATATAGAAGATAAATTAGTTCATAATTGAATGCAAATTGGTATTAATAAAAATTAGCATTAAAATTGCATTACTTCATTCACTTCTTTTAATACTTTTTCTGCTTCTTTTTGTGCTTTAGAATTTCCATGTTCAATTATTTCTTCTATTTGTTCTAATTTTATTTCTTTTCGTATTTCTCTAAATTCAGCAAAAAAGTTTATAATAATAGATGCAATATTTTCTTTACAATCTACACATCCAATAGTAGCGTTTTCACACTCTTGTTTAATTTGAAGAACATTATATTTATTAAAAATTTGTTGATATTGAAAAACACTACATACATCTGGATGTCCTAAATCACTTT
Organism: bacterium; assembly: GCA_043817485.1. GTDB lineage: Bacteria > JBDRGX01 > JBDRGX01 > JBDRGX01 > JBDRGX01 > JBDRGX01. Next base: position 7,090 of record JBDRGX010000113.1, on the reverse strand, counting down.
TTTTTATTCGAGCTGGATCTGTAATCATATTTTTAATTTTCTTTTTTAAATCCTTGGGCTCATCACTTAAATAAATACAATTATTATAACTTTTACTCATTTTTCTTCCATCAATACCAAGCAATTTAGAAGTTTCTGTTAATTTAGATTCAGGTAAAGGAAAAATTTCTTTATAAAGAAAATTAAATCTTTTTGCTATTTCTCGAGTAAGTTCAATATGAGGAAGTTGATCTAATCCTACAGGAACAATATTAGCTTTATAAATTAAAATATCAGCTGCTTGAAGTACGGGATATCCTAAAAAACCAAAAGTTCTTAAATCTTCATCTTTTCTTTCTGTTAATAAATCTTTATAAGTAGGATTTCTTTCTAACCAAGGTAATGGAGTAATCATAGAAAGTAAAAAATATAACTGCAAATGTGCTTTTACTTGTGATTGAATAAATATAGTACTTTTTTCAGGATTAATTCCTAAAGAAAGCCAATCTTTTAACATTTCTAAACTAAGACTTTTTATTTTTTGAGGCTGCTTATATTCTGTAGTTAAAGCATGCCAATCAGCAATCATAAAAAAACATTTATAATCTTTTTGATAATCAAACCAATTAGAAACTGTTCCTAAAAAATTACCAAGATGCATTTTTCCAGTAGGACGAAGTCCACTAACAATTATTTTTTTTAACATTTTTTTCCTTATAAAATAACTCTTATAAATGGAATGTATTTTAAAATTCCAATAACAAACTTTAAATACAATTGTAAAGCACCAGAAAATAATAAAATAAGTAAAATAATAAAACCATATCTGTTAAAAATTTCTTCGTATTTAATTAAATAACGATAAGGTAAAAGTCCTTTTAAAACTCCAGACCCATCTAAAGGAGGAATTGGAACAAGATTGAAAAAAGCTAAAATTAAATTTAAGTAAGCACATATAGAAATAAATCCCATTAAAGGTTCAAATACAAAAATAAAATTGGAATTTAAAGGTAAAAATCTAATAAAATAAAAAATTATAGAAAGAATAAACATTAAAATTAAATTAGCAATTGGACCAGCCAAAGAAATCCATAAAGTATCTTTTTTAGGATTTTTTAAAAAACAAGGATTAACTGGTACTGGTTTTGCCCATCCTATTAAAAAAGGAGTTGCAGTAAAAATCATCATTAAAGGAAGTATTACAGTTCCAATAAGATCAATATGATGTAAAGGATTGAAAGAAACACGACCTTCGTTTCGAGCTGTATTATCTCCTAATTTAGAAGCTGCCCATGCATGAGCAAATTCATGAGCAGTTATCGCTAAAATAAGAGCTGGATACATAATAATAAAACCAGGTAATTTTTCTAACACAATAATCCCTCTTTTCATTTTTTAATTTTTTATAAAATTATTGACAATTATTGATTTTAATCTTAATATAATATTTTTTAATTATTGGCAATTATTTTTTTAGTTTTTATTTTAAGGAGGTTTTTGAAAATGATTATTAAACAAAAATTAATTTTTATTATTTTGCTTTTAGTTAGTACCACTTTTATATTTTCTCAACAATCTAAAAAAGAATTAATTCCAAATGAAATAATTTTACTTGAAAATCAATTAAAAATAAATCCTCAAAATACTGAACTTTTAATGAAAATAGGAATTGCTTATCATGAATTAGCTAAACTAGGGAATAAAAATGCAGTTAAAAAATCTGCAATTTATTTTAAGAAATTATTACAAATAAAACCTGAAAATTCTGAAGCTTTAACATGGTATGGTAGTATTCTTACAATGAAAGGAAGAGATGCTATTTTTCCATTACTAAAATTAAAATATGTAAATGATGGTTTAACACAAATGGATAAAGCAATTAAATTAGATTCTACTAATATTACTATAAGAATGATCAGAGGGAATACTTGTCTTGCTTTACCAGAAAATATTTTTCATCGAATAAAAACATCTATTGAAGATTTCGAATATTTACTTTTACTAAATGAAAAAAAATCTTTTGATAAAAATCTTCTTGCTACTATTTATTTAGGACTTGGTAATGCATATAAAAAAAATGGAGATATTCTTAAAGCAAGAGAAAATTGGCAAAAAGTAATTAATACTTCATTAAATTCAAAAGAAACAAATGAAGCAAAAAAATTATTAAAAGAAACAACAGATTAAATATGCTTAATTTAATTACTCAAAGTAATTTAATTACTCAAAGTATTTTGCTTGGATTATCCACTGGTATTTTTTGTTTAGGATATTGTCTACCTGTTACTTTTCCTATAGTTTTAGCAGAAAAACAATCTTTTAAAAATAGAGTAAAAATAATAATTAATTTTTGTTTTGGAAAATTATTAGCATATATAATAATAGGTGGATTGTCTGGTTATTTAGGAAAAATATTTTTAAATAAAACTATCCATAAAATAACACCAATAATTATTATAATTTGTTCTATTTTTTTAATTTTTTATGGATTAGTAAAATCATTTCCTCAATTTAAGTTATGTTTATTTTTTCAAAAATTTCACTTAATGTTTAACTTGCCTTTTGTTTTTGGATTTCTCACGGGATTTAATATTTGTCCTCCTTTTATTCTTGCAATAACTTATATATTTAATATAGGAAATTTTTTAAATGGAATTTTATTTTTTTTTATATTTTTTCTTACTACTTCAATTTACCTTATTCCTCTTATTTTTTTGGGATATTTTTCAAAATTAGAAAAAATACAATGGATAGCACAACTATCTGCTATAATATCTGGTATAATATTTTTGTTAATTGGAATAAGTCAAATTTCCATAAAATTTAATTGACATTTATAAAAAATAGTATAGAATTTTTTTTTATAAAAAGGATAAAAGATGAAACAAAAAATTATAATTGCTGGATATGGAGGTCAAGGAATTATTTTAGCAGGGAATCTTTTAGCTTATGCTGCTATGCAAGAAAAAAAAGAAGTAACACTTTTTAAATCCTATGGAATAGAAATGAGAGGTGGATTTGCAAATTGCAGTATTATAATTTCTTCTGAAGAAATAGGATCTCCAATTATTTCACAAGCTGATATTGGTATTTTCATGAATGATATTTCTTTTAAAAAATTAGAATCTAAAGTAAAAAAAAATGGAATAATTATTTTAAATTCTTCTTTAATTAAAGAAATTTCAAATGAACAAAATTTTATAAAAATTCCAGCTTCTGATATAGCAGAAAAAATAGGAAATGTTAAAATTACTAACATGGTAATGATTGGAAAATATATAGCAATAACTCAAATTATTTCTTTAGAAAGTTGTTTAAATTCTTTAAAAAATGCTTTATCTTCTACTAAACAAAATTTATTAGAAATAAACAAAGAAGCATTAATTCAAGGATTTAAATGGCAATAAAAAATTTAAAAATAGAAAAAGCAAAAATTTCTGATGTTATTCAAATTCAAAAAATAATAAATTTTTATGCAAAAAAAGGTAAAATGTTATCCTTATCTTTAAGTGAAATTTATGATAATTTAAGAGATTTTTGGATAGCAAGAAAAAATAATAAAATCATAGGAACTTGTGCTTTACATATTTGTTGGGAAAATTTAGCAGAAATTAGATCTTTATCTGTTATTAACAAAGAACAAAAAAAAGGAATTGGAGTATTATTAGTAAAAGAATGTTTGAATGAAGCAAAAATATTAGGAATCAATAAAATTTTTACTTTAACCTATATTGACTTATTTTTTAAAAAAATTGGATTTAAAAAAATAGACAAATCTAAATTACCTCATAAAATTTGGAAAGATTGTATTAATTGTCCAGACTTTCCAGATTGCAAAGAAATATCTTTAATATATACAAGCCGGGATGGTGGAATTTTGGTAGACACGTACGTTTGAGGGGCGTATGGGGCAACCTGTGCGGGTTCGATTCCCGCTCCCGGCACCACATAACAAAATAACAATAATCTTCATATCATAAATATTAAAATTATATTTATAGTTATAAAATTTAATCAATATAGATTTTTTAAAATTATATTATCGCTATGATTTTTAATATTTTAAACTGAAAATAATATTATAAAATACTGCGAAATTTATGCCTACAAAAAAATGTTCATTATTACAATTTACTTTTTTATATTATTGAAATTTAAAATTTATTCCAGTTCCAAAAGATTGGTTATTTGCTTGAAGTAATAAATCAAAATTAGAAAAACATTCTATTTTTAAGCCCGCAATAAAAAGATAATCTTGTGCTGAAACAATTGTTTTTGACATGAAAGTTTTTAACAAAGGAGAAGTTCTAATAAATCCAATACCAATATAAGGTGTAAATATATTTAATTTTTTACCTATAGTTCCTTTACAAGAAAAATTACTTATTTCCCAATTCCAATTTGTTTTTAATATATTAAAATTTGTTATCAATGATCCAAGAAAAAGATTTTTATATTTCCAATTATATTTTACTCGTAGACCAATTGTTTGTACACCAGGGAATAATCCAAATGGAATAAATTTTGTTCCTATTTCTAAATCACCCGGAAATGTCATTTTTGATTGAATGACAGGAACAGAAATAAAAGAAATATTTTGTTTAGTTTCTTCTTTAATAGCATTTTTAGCAACAGAAGATAAATTTACTACTAACCAATAAATACCGATTTCTGGAGCTTTTGTTTTTTTAATTTCTGGAGCAGAAAAAACTTCTTGATCCATAACTATTCCTAAACTTTTCACTACCTCTTTTTCTTTAAATAAATTACTCCATTTTTCAAAATTTTCTATTTCTGCACAAACAAAATTTACAAAAAAAAGTGTTATTATAATAAAAAATATTTTATATTTCATAAAATTATCCTTTAATTTATATTGAAATGAATTATTTCTTGACAATTTGCAAAATATTAAATTATAAAAAAAATTTTATTCTTCATTCTTTTTAATTTTATCTAAAATTCCATTAACAAAATTACCAGATTCATCAGTACTATATTTTTTAGATATTTCAACAGCTTCATTTATGCTTACTTTTCGAGGAATTTCTTTTTTATATAAAATTTCATAAATAGCAATTCTAATAACATTTTTATCAATAATTGAAATTCTTTCTATTTCCCAATTTAAAACTTTTTCTTTTATTATTTCATCAATTTTTTTTTTTTATTTTCTATAACACCATTTACTAATTCTTGAATAAATTTTTGAATTTCTAAAGATACTGTGTGCCTTTGCCAAAAATAAGAAAATATTTCATCTAATAAAATTTTTTCTTTTATTTCAATTTCATATAAAATTTGAAGTGTCATTTCTCTTGCTTTAGTTCTATTTCTCATCATTCTCCAAAATTATATTTTTTTCATTAAGTCAACCATTTCAATAGCTGAAAGAGCTGCACTCCATCCTTTATTACCATATTTTGTTCCAGATCTTCCAATTGCTTGATCTAAAGTATCTACTGTAAGTACACCAAATATAACTGGAATTAAAGTTTCTAATCCTATTTTAGAAATGCCTTTAGAAACTTCTGATGCTACATATTCAAAGTGAGGAGTTTCTCCCCTAATAATTGCTCCTAAACAAATAATTGCATCATATTTTTTTGTTTTTGCTATTTTATTAGCAACAATTGGAATTTCAAAAGAACCTGGAGTCCAAATTACATCTATATTTTCTTCTTTTGCTTTATGTCTTATTAAAGCATCAATTGCTCCTTCTAATAATTTATTAGTAATAAATTCATTAAAACGAGAACAAATAATTGCAAATCGCATTTCATCAGCTATTAGATCCCCTTTATATATTTTTCCCATTATTTATCTCCTACAACAATATTTTTATTTTAATTTTTTTTAAATTTCAATTTTTCCTTTTTTCTTTTCATCTTTTAACTTCCTTTTTTCTTTAAGAGTAAGTTTAGATTTTTTAAGTTCATGTTTTTCGCCTTTATCTCTTGTTTTTGACATTTTAAAACCTCCTTAATCTTTTACATCAAGAGCAAAAAAGTCTCTTATTTGCTCACTAAAAGTCATTTTATTATTTGCTTTTTCAATAGATTGTTTATCATCATATTCAGATTCTGCAATATATGTTTTAGTTTCTTTTAATCTTTTACTAACTATTTCTGCTATTTTTTCCACTCTGGTAGGATCAATCATAAGAATATTTTTAAAAGATTGTTTATTTATTACTAAAAGAACCGTATATGTAGTACTACTAACTGTAGCAATTCTATTTTGTCCAGTCAATAAAGATATTTCTCCAAAAAAATCACCTTCATTCAAATAAGCAATAATATGTTTTTGCCCTAAATGTGATTTAATACTTATTTCTACTTTTCCAATATCAATAATATACATTGAAGAACCTTCTTCTCCTTCATTACAAATAATATCTCCATTTTGATATTCTTCTTTTTCTAAACTTTTTGCTAATTTTAAAATTTCTGTATCTTTAAAAGCTTGCATAAAATCAATTTTTTTAAGAATATTAAAAAAATAATCGCTTTTTTCTGCATTTGTTTCTTTTCTAATTATTATTTTTTGTCCCAAATTAACTTTTAAAAGATTTCTTACCTCTCTACAAATAGATATTTGATTATCATTCATATCTCCTTTTCTAACTTTTATTCTTATAAAGGCTTTTTCAAATTGAAGAATAACAAAACTATTTTCATAAAAACTTAATTGTGCCATATTTTCTTCTGAAATTCTACAAATAGGAGGATTCATTCCTACATCTTCATGAAAAGATATTATTGTTTCAAGTTCTAATAAATCTATATGTTTTATTTTTTGATCTACTAAAATAATTTCATTTCCAATTTCTACATTTAATAATTTTCTTGCTTCAAAAGTCATTGAAATTTTCATTTCTTCTAATGGATAATCCGGTAATTCTGATTTAAGTTGAAATTCAGCAGTTTTTTCTTGATTTCCTTCTAATGTAATTAATCCTGGAAATAATTCAAGTTTTTTCATTGATATTTTGGAAATTCTAACTATTATAGAATTAGTGCCTAAATCATCTCTTGTTCCATCAATAACTACAAATTTTTTAAAAGATATTTTTTCCATAAAAATACTCCTTTATCTCTTAATAATTTTT